>CAYMMN010000152.1:0-7595 GCA_964391495.1 uncultured Flavobacteriales bacterium
AACCGTAATCATGTCGCGATGTCCAATTCAATTTATTTGTATGGTGGAATGTCGGCAAGCCAGGCAGGACTGGCAATTCCATGGCCAGAACATCCGGAGAAATATATTTTATTCGAAACAGCGGTTGCGGAAGATTCCTTTGCCGACCCATTTCGGTATTCCGTTGTTGATATGACCCTCAATGGTGGTCTTGGTGATATTTTCCCATACAACATTAATCTCCATTCGCCTGTCGAAGAAAAGGTTTCCGGTACAATGCATTGCAATGGCAAATCCATCTGGGTGATGACACATGAATGGGGAACCAATCGCTTTTTAGCTTTTCTTGTAGATTCCTCGGGAGTGAACACAACACCGGTGGTCAGTGCGATCGGACAGGTACATACAGGATGGTATTACGAACCGGGGCGTGGACATATTAAATTTTCTTCCGATGGACAATGGATGGCCATCAGCACTTTTGACTATCAAATGGAGCTGTATCGCTTTGACAATGCAACAGGTTTGTTATCGAATCCGATCAGCTTCCCTGCATCTCAATACAATTATGGTCTGGAATTTTCTCCTGATAACAAAAAACTCTATCACTACGAGCATACAAATATGGGAGACGGTCACATATTACAGTACGACCTGAGTTCGGGTAATCCTGCTACGATTGTCAATTCCAGAACTGAAGTATTGTTGATGACACCGGGAAATCAAAATGGATTACAGCTGGCTCCGGATGGGAAAATATATTTTCCCAATGGCTTCACTCCTGTGGATGCTTACGTAGGGGTGATCGATTATCCCAATGCTACCGGCATTGCCTGCAATGCCAGGCCAAACGGAGTTTTTCTGAATGGAGAACACAGCATGATGGGTCTTCCCAATTTTATGTCGACAGCATTTTTTACTGATGATCTTGTGATTAGTGGTCCGGATTCAGTATGTCCTAATGCCGGACTGGTGGAGTATTCCATCCATGCGAATGTCTGGAATTTGGGATCGTATTCATGGTCAGTATTGGGAAACGCAATCATCAACGCGCAAACCGACAGCAACATCTTTCTCAGCTTTACCGGCGCGGGAACAGATACGCTTGTTATTTTGAAAACAACCAATTGCGGTAATCTTTCAGATACTCTTTTCATCCACGCTGTTCCGTCATTGCCTTCACTTGGTCCGGATACTTCTTTGTGTGCAGGAGACACTTTAATTATTTCCGCTCAGGAAAATTTCCTTACCTATCAATGGCAGGATGGAAGTTCTAATCCTGATTATTCCGTTACGAGCCCGGGAGAATACTGGATAAAAGTTACCACTACCAATGGCTGCACTTTACGCGATACAATTCAAATAACCCAGGATACTTCCTTTACACGTGTTGATCTTGGGCCAGATCTTATTATTTGTCCTGGCGCAGTAGCAGTACTTGATGCCGGAACCGGTTTCACCACCTATCGCTGGCAAGACGGTTCACCGAATTCGCAATACACAGCCTGGCAGGAAGGAACATATTGGGTACAGGTCAGCACACATGGAGATTGTAATGCCTATGCGGTGGATACGATTAAAGTGATCTATGATAATTCACTGCAAATTTCACTCGGTGGAGATACCACAATTTGCAATGGATCATCACTGCAACTTAGTCCGGGTCAAGGCTTCGCTTCCTATGTCTGGTCGGATCAAAGTACCGGCTCTTCACTGAACGTAAATCAAAGCGGCACCTATTGGGTGGAAGTAATTTCAGCTTCAAGTTGCCCTGCAAGCGACACTGTAGAAATTGTTTTTGATACACTTCGTGCGGATCTTGGAATCGACACGGCTGTATGCCAGGGAGGCTATATCAACATCAGTCCGGGTAACCAGTTTGATACTTATCATTGGTCCGATCAAAGTACACAGGCTTCGCTGACAATCTTTCAGCCCGGTGACTATTGGGTGAGTGTTAGTACAACTCATAATTGTATTTCATCAGATACTATTCATGTAGGAAATAAAATAGTTCCTTCACTGGATTTGGGAATTGATACAACATTGTGTCCGGGAGAACAAATTACATTACAGGCTACAGCCGGTTTCGCGAATTACCATTGGTCAACCAATGAAACGTCAGCGAGTATTAATGTGGATACTTCAGGCATTTATTTCCTGAATGCAGTAACTACTGAAAATTGTACAGTAGAAGATTCCATCGAGGTAAGCTACTTTGTATTTTCCGCGATTGATCTTGGACCTGACACAACAATATGTGAAAACGAAAATCTCCTCTTACATGCCGGGTCAAATTTCTATACCTACAACTGGTCCAATGGTTCGCACGATTCAACCCTGGCAATACAATCTGCCGGAATTTACTGGGTTACCGCTTCCGCTGATTTTAGATGTATCGCGGCGGATAGTATAGAAGTATTAACCACAGAATGTAAAGGACCACAATACTACATTCACATTTACCCGAATCCGAATGAAGGAAGCTTTTATATAGAAATTCTCAATTCAGGAAATGTACATCCTCTGGAGATTAATATTTATGATGCTATCGGTCAGATCATCTGGCAGGAATCAATGAACATTGAACAAGATCTTGTTACAAAAAAATTAATCAGTGTCAATTTATCCGGAGGGGTGTACTTTTTACAACTTCGTGGCGAAGGGATCCAGGAGAGTGTAAAGCTCATGAAGTACTAAACATTGGCGTCCTTTGAGTCTTTGCATGAAAGTATTTCGTGCAAAGACTCAAAGGACGCTAAAGGGTGAGCTATTTTGGGTTAAATCTTACAATTGATTTTTTTTATTATTCTTCTGCATTAGCTTTTAATCAAAGATTAATTTTTTAAAGACACTTAATTCTCTAACGAATTCCGTTTTTTCTTACAGCCGGCTTTTATGGCATCAGCAACGGAACAAAAAACTTCACGTAAGAGACCATGCGATGAGCATGCTGTATTCAATTGCTCAGCTATAATAGTTTTATTCCTCACATAACATTTATTCTCATGATGAAAATTTCTACTTATGTACTAACCTGTTTACTTTTTATAACAGGCTTGACATTTACTTCTTGTGAAAAAGCAGAATACCTGAAATCGGAAAAAGGCGTGATGTCTGAATTAAACGGAACCTGGAACATGATTCAGATCCCAAGCAGTTTGCCTGACGAAACCTGGACCATCGACAATGGAACCCTGATTCGCAAAGCGGCACCTTCACGTGGAGAAAATCTTGTGGAAGTGGGAAGAGGCACGGTTTCAGTTCACACCACAATGACTAAGGTTGAAATTACCATTGATGGATTTCCAAAATACAATGGTACATGGCAGGTCATTAAGCTCAACAAATCCGTATTGGTAATCAATAATGATTTCGACGGGAATGGTGGAATGATGGAAAAGAATTTTTCTAAAAACTAGGAACACATATTTATGAAAAAGGGCATTGATTGATCAATGCCCTTTTTTTTATTTCTCACGATATTTAATTTGTCGAATAAATTTCAAGAATGCATCAATTCAAATTCATCCCAAAAGTCAGTTACTTTATATTTTTAATATCAGATCAATCCTTAATCGAATAAACAGTCATCAAATTTGCATTTTCGCATTGAATTGTACTGGTCGGGGCATATAATTGATGGTAAATTTGTTTTTTTCCTATTATTCCAAGGTCCAATTAATGATGAATAATAAGGATTCAGCCCCTTGAAAATGCTTGAACAGAAAGGGTTTCGGCAGATCTTTTGGACGTTTTCAGAATGATTTTTTGATGAACGCATTATTCCAACAGCTATAAATTAATTACTTTGCACTAAAGAAACAACCCAACTCTGCCGGGTAGTTTCCGGAATACGCTGATTAAAGAATTAATTCGCAGTTTGAAAGAGATTATAAAATCCATTGTTTTCCGGCTCATTTGGGCCTGGCGTACTGTTACCGGATACACTGTAGAATGTAATGTCTGTGGATATCGCGCAAATCAACTTCGCTCAGTCAATTGGCAAAAGTACAGCACTTGTCCGCGTTGCTATTCACATTTCCGCCAACGATTATTGATTGCTTCGCTCACACACATCGAAGAATTTTCATTTGAACAACTGATCAACGGAAAAAAAGTGCTTCATTTTGCTCCGGAAGAATTTCTTGATCAACTCATACAAGACAAAGCAGCCACCTATCATACCGCAGATTTCCTTGCGGAAGGATACACCTACAGAAAAATTGATTTCCAGCTCGACATTTCCAACATGCCTTCCATCGCTGACAATTCATACGATTGTGTGATTGCTTTTGATGTATTGGAGCATGTTCCGGATCATTTACGGGGAATTCGAGAAGTTTTCAGAATTTTGAAAAAAGGTGGCACTGGAATATTTTCTGTTCCGCAGAAAGATAATCTGGTGAAGACCTATGAAGATTTGTCTATCACCGAACCTGCTGATCGGGAAAAGCATTTTGGACAATACGATCACCTCCGTATTTATGGAAGCGATTTCAAAGAGATGCTTGAATCTGCAGGTTTTTCTGTCAGTATCGTAGACGAAAAGAGCTTCAGTGAAGACATAGTCAAAAAAAATGTACTCTTCCCTCCTGTCCTTTCTGATCACCCACTCGCGACGAATCACAGGAAGGTTTACTTTGCACGCAAGGGTGGTTTTTAGTGGTTGGTGCTTAGTGGTTGGTGCTTAGTGGTTGGTGCTTAGTGGTTAGTGCTTAGTGCTTGGTGGGTTTTAATCAACTTTATATTTTGTCTCATTCACATGCTGCCAGGTATTGGGCACTCCAAAATAAAAAGCTAACAACCGGCAACCATTAACCCGAAACTCGGAACTCGGAACCAAAAAAATCTATCTGGTCAAAACGATGTAATCGTTAATTAACGTTTTCAGAAAGACATCGGAACGTTCGTAGATGCTGGTAATTCCGAGGTGTTGACTAAGAACTTTCGCGAGTTCATCAGCGGCTTCACGATGAGCAGCATTAGGATAATTTTTCAACCGATCGAGCGTCGATTTCACAAAAAGCATATCCTTCTCGGTCATTAGTTTTACTTCAGGATAACGTGGTGTATAGGTTCCCGCGTTTTGCATTGATAAAATATTTTTCAGCTGCACCGCGTACCGTGGGCGAATCCGAACAACAGTTGTATTGGCAAGCATATCGCCAAGTCTTTGTGATTTATCAGTAGAGCTGATCAGCAAAGTAGCCACAGAACCGAGGGACAAATAAATATCCACCATCCGGAAAGTCCAGCGGATTAGGTAGTCCGTAAATCCAACTTCCTGTCCATTCAATTTAACAACCTGTAAGCCCTGTGCTTTTTTCCCAATTGATCGTCCGTGTGTGAGCATTTCGGAAACAGGAGTATAAAATAATACAATGGGGATGCTAACAATGTAATCAGCGAATTTCTGGTAGTCAGAAGGCATCACTGTGATGTAAAGCAAGCGGAAAAACACAACACTCAGGACAATGATGATAAAATCGATGACAAAGGCGAAAATCCGGTCACCGATTTCCGCCAATTGATGTTCGATGGTAACATTCTGGGCCGTGGTAATATCAATTGTTTTCATGATCTTTCTTTGGACCAGATGAAGAGGGCTTAAGAATATTGCTATTTTTACACAGACTATCTGAGCCTATGCGCGAAACGGATTTCATCGAACAAAATAAGAAAAAATGGCAGGAACTCGAAGCCCTGCTGAAAGAAGAAAGAAAAGATCCGGATAAGCTTAGCCATTTGTTTGTGCAGGTTACAGATGATCTTGCTTATTCCCAGACATTTTACCCTAACCGTACCGTCAGAGTTTACCTGAACAATATCGCATCGCAGGTATTTCACAGTATTTATAAAAACCGAAAGGAAAATAAAAAGCGTTTTATACATTTCTGGAAAGAAGAATTACCCCGACTGGTATATGAAGCCCGAAAGGAACTCACTCTTTCACTTATAATTTTTCTTATTTCCTTTCTGATTGGTGTTGTCTCTACAGCCTATGACAAACAATTTCCCAGAGTCATCATGGGAAATGATTATGTGGAAATGACTCTTGAAAATATCAAGAAAGGAGATCCGATGGCTGTCTATAAAAAAAGCGGCAGTTCTGAAATGTTCCTTTACATTTCAATGAATAACCTGAGAGTCGCCTTTATGACATTTGTTTTCGGCGCTTTCTATATTCTCGGAACTGTATTCATGGTGATTTATAACGGCATCATGGTAGGAGCTTTTCAGTACTTTTTTTATCAGCAGGGTTTATTGCTTTCTTCATCTCTCACCATCTGGCTCCACGGGACACTTGAAATTTCCGGTATCATCATCGGTGCGGGAGCGGGAATCACTATGGGCAAAGGATTGGTCTTTCCCGGCACATATTCCCGCTTGCAATCATTCATGCTGAGCGCAAGAAAGGGATTCCGGATACTTCTGGGCATAGTGCCGATAATCATCATTGCCGCTATCATTGAAAGCTTCATGACGCGTTACACCGAGATGCCGGCATTGATAAAAGCTTCTTTGATTTTTCTTTCACTTACATTTATCCTCGGATATTTTGTATGGTATCCTTTGATGAAGGCACGAAGGGGTTTTGAAGAAGAAGAAAAAGAAATACTTCTGCCGGTCGCTGAATCATTTAGCATTGAAGTAAACCAAATCAAAAGTAACGGTGAGATTTTTCGAGACATCTTTCTTTTTTACAAAAAAGATTTCGGCAAACTATTCCGTTACTCCTGGTGGTTGACAGTACTTTGCGCTCCGATTGTTTACCTTCTTCCATACGCCGGAAACTTACTGGATGGCAACGAATACAAATATGCTTATCGCGACTGGTTTTTTGCTGCACAGTTTATCAACTATTCGAAATTTCCGGTGCTGTTGTTTATCAATGTCCTGTTCATGACTCTTATTTTATTAAATGCATTACGTTTGTTCAGGAAACATTTGGTTAACTCCGCCACGGTCGGCAGCGAAAATTTCAATAACCCAGTGGCTGATTTTTTTAAATGCCTCCTTGTTGTAACCTTGCTGCATTCAACTTTTTTCATGGATGGAATCCTGCTTTTCTTTGTTTTTATGGTCATCACACCGTTTCTGTTAATGTGGCTGGTGAATTCTATCCTTGACAATGTTGATCTGATGCATGGATTTTCAAATGGGTTGCGAAACATCAATGTCTCGATTGGTAAAACCTATGCCTTATTCTTTATGCTGTGTCTTGTAGGTTTGATTTATTTCTTCCTCATCGACTCACCACTGGTTTATTTCTACTATGAAATCCTCAACTGGAACCTGAATCTTGATCGTGCAGTGGTGAAACAGATTGTGCTCTTCCTGATGTTGTTCAGTTCTTACCTGATATTTGGTTTGATCATACCCATTTTTGCTTGCGGTACAGGTTTACTCTTATTTTCTCTTCGGGAAATAAACGAAGCAAACGGGTTGTTTCATTCATTGCAGGATTTCAAAAACAAACTTTCAGCTACCAGGAAAAGATGACTTTTAAAAACATCATCACATTATTTGGAGTTTTTCTTCTGATATTCGGTTTTCGGGTAAGGGCGGATATTTCCATTGACTCATCCGCTGTTGCAAAACATGAATTCAGT
>CAYMMN010000153.1:0-7588 GCA_964391495.1 uncultured Flavobacteriales bacterium
GGCCGTGTTATTTACGGGTGTGGTTTTTTCTGGTACTCCTCGTGCCAGTGCTGGGCTACAGCCAGACACCGGAGTCTGCATCTCCTGTATTGAGTGATCCACGGGATCAGGCAGAACTGGATGCTTATCGCCAGAAAGCTGAGTCTTATGTGTTAAAAAACCTGAACCGATTTGGTTTGGAGCAACTCCAGTATTATGACCGCACGCTGGATACGCTTTTTGAACGGGAGAAAAGAGACACGTTGGACAAAATGGAAATGAATTTCCAGAAAGAGTCCGCTGAACGTAAAAATATTCTTGCCGCCGAGAAAAAACACATCACGGAACTCACGGAAAGCAAGCAGATTTCTCTTGAAAGGTATCACGGTCTTCTGCGCAAAGCAGCCATCGCCTTTTCTACGTGGATAGTATTGGTCTTGATATTGCTTCAGTTCCGGAAAAGGAAACTTGGTAATGCGAATTCCAAATTACAAGATACACTGGTTCAATTGCAAAATAGTGAGAAAAGAGCTCAGGCAGGAACATCGATGATCAAATGGGCTCATCAACGCGACGAAAAAGTTAAACAACTTGAATCTCTTGGAACAGATCTGTTGTCCGCAATGAAACAAGCTGATGATCAGCTTCCGGCCGGACATCCCTTTGTTGAACCAATGACTACCTGGGTGAAACGTACTGACGGATTTCAATCGCAGACATCAAAAGAATCGCGTTTCAACCAGGCTATCTTGAGTCAGGAAAAAAATGCGGGCGAAGAAAAAGTTGCGACCAATATCAATCAGCTCTGTGAACAATATCTTGAACTGGCTGCACGTGGATATCAGCCTGCGGATGGTTCGTACACCATTCAGGTGACCAAAGATCTTGAAAAAAATCTTCCTTCCATCAAGGTGATTCCCGAAGCGGTGGGAAGTTTGCTCTTAAACACCTTGAACAACGCCTTTCAGGCTGTTGTTGAAAAACAGGAAAAAGGAATAAAAGGATATCAACCGAAAGTCTCTATAAGTACCCGAATTCTTCCCCGCTTTCTGCAGATCCGGGTTAAAGACAATGGTGAAGGTATGAATGATGTCACTCTTAATCAGGCGACAGAAGAATACTTCAGCATCAAACCACTGGAGCAGGGTGTCGGACTTGGATTGAGTGAAAGTCAATACATCATGACCACTCTGCACAAAGGAGAATTGAAATTGGAAAGTCAGACGGGTAACGGTACGGACGTTTACATTAAATTTTATCTCTCCTGAACTAATGAATAAGCGACTCCACATATTTTTTGCCGGTTTGCTTTTGCTCATCATCAACACAGTTGCAGGTCAAAGTGCTGAGGAATTACAGCAAATCAATACCGCGGCTAAAGTTATCTATGTAAAAGCAGAAACGCTTGATCAATTGATGATTCGTTTGCGGCCATTGGAAGCGAACCTTCCCGCCGGACAGGAAATGCTGATGATGGATACTTACCGTACCATAGCATCCGGTTATGCATCCAACAATCACTTCAAACAGGCATACCAGGTTTACAACAGATACATTGCTTTCAAAGAAAATTTTTACAGAAAAGAAAAAGTAAATACTCTGCAAGCCGCGAACAATTCTATTCAACAGAGAAAAAGCGCCGATGAATCCTCTGTTATGGAATTGCAAAATCAGGTTTCCCAATTGCAAATTGAAAATGACCAGTTGATCAGCCGGCGTTCTAATTTCAAAAAATATTTCTCAGCGGCATTGATTGCGTTAACCGCTTTATTTGCCTCTCTTCTCGTTGGCTCGGGTATAAAGCTGAATAACATCCGAGTTAAACTCAAACAAAGTCGTGAACGCATGAAGGAAATTCACCGCATTGCCACAGTGGGTGCCTTTTCTAAGAATATCTACACCGGAACAGAAAATGTCCTGAATCAAATGGATAAGGATGTTGAGGACATCCGGACAGCTGTAAAAGACCTTCAACCTTCAGGAACAAGCATTGGGAATATTGCCAAAAAGGTTAAAGAGGCAATTGATCAAATTCGTAAATCCGACAAACAGTCTTAGTTTTGTCGCATGAAGGATTCCGAAACCGGAAAAATCGATGTCGTTTGTGTAGGCGCTTCACTTGTCGATCTGACTTTTCACTGTAAAGCGAACCCTATTCAGCATACTTCCAATCCGGCCCGACTGAGTCGTAGTCCGGGTGGTGTGATGCGAAATATCGCGCACCATCTCGCTTTGCTCAATTGTTCTGTTGAACTAATTACAGTCGTTGGAAAAGATCCTGATGGAGAATGGTTGGAACAGGTATCAAAACAGGCAGGTATTCAACTGAACCACATTCACCGTACTGATACCGCTACCGGAACGTATGCTTCGGTCGTGAACCCTGATGGTGATCTTTTCGTTGGTGTCGTCGCTTCCAATACGGAAGATCTGCTCAATATTGAAATTCTTGCCAAACGAATTCCTGTCCTCAAACAGGCAAGGATATTAATTGCTGATTGCAACCTCAGCGCTGAGACTTTGCGTTGGCTCCTCTCCTTTTGTGAGACGGAATCCATACCATTAATTATCGAAACAGTTTCGGTACCAAAAGCAATCCGACTCGACAAAGCATTGCCCGGAAAAGTGCTGATGATGAAACCAAACAAAGAAGAGTTGGAAGTTTTCGGCGGGGAAAGCAATGCATATTATTCATCCGAAGAAAGAATCACCTGGTTACATTCAAAAGGCGTAAAATATGTTTGGATGAGCGCGTTTGATGAAGGATCTGTACTTTCCGACGGGAATAAACAGGTTCAGATTCCCGCGTGCAAAGTAAACGTCAAAGATTCCACCGGTGCCGGTGATGCCGCGATCGCCGGATGGGTCTGGGCATATTTGCAACAATTGCCACCATTGATTTGCGTACAATACGGACATGCAGCTGCAGCTGCAATCCTCGAATCTGAAGGCGCTATCCGCAATGACCTGAGTGTCTCTCTTTTGAAAAAATATCTAGTTCCATGAAATTGAATTATCCGCTTCTACTCTCTTCCGAAGTTAAACACGCTTTGGAAAATAATTTACCCATAGTCGCTTTGGAATCCACAATCATCGCGCATGGAATGCCCTTTCCGAAAAATGTTGAAACTGCGAAAGAAGTTGAGGCCATTATTCGGTACGAAGGAGCTGTTCCCGCAACCATCGCGATCCTTGATGGAGCATTGTGTGTTGGTCTGAATGAAAATCAATTGAACGACCTCGGAAGTAAATCCGGAATCTGGAAAGTCAGTTTGCGCGACATGCCTTATGTTGTTTCTAAAAAATTAAACGGTGCGACAACTGTCGCTTCAACAATGCGAATTGCGGCCATGGCAGGAATTAAGATTTTTGTTACCGGAGGAATCGGTGGTGTACATCGCGGAGCGGAAAACACCTTTGACATTTCTGCTGACCTGACCGAGATGGCACAGACCAATGTTGCCGTCATCAGTGCCGGAGTAAAATCTATTTTGGATATCGCGTTGACACTGGAAAAACTGGAAACGCTGGGTGTACCTGTTCTCACTTATGGCAGTGATGATTTTCCGAGTTTTTATTCGCGCGCGAGCGGACACAAGACTCCATTGCGATTGGATACTCCGGAAGAAATTGCAGCAATGCTCAATAGCAAATGGCAAATGGGAATTGATGGTTCGGTACTTATCGCGAATCCAATTCCTGCTGATCAGGAAGTTCCTTTTCATGTGATGGAAAAATACATTCTTGACGCTCTTGATAAAGCATCACAAAAAGGAGTCAGTGGAAAAGATACCACTCCTTTTCTGCTGAAAAGTATCGCGGAAGCTACCGGCGGAGAAAGCCTGGCGGCCAACATCAGCCTGGTAAAAAATAACTCGAAATTGGGAGCAAAAATTTCAAAGGCGCTTTATAAATAACACCAATTAAAATTTTTCAATTGTTGATTTGATAATATCAACACACTCTCTCAATTGTTTTTCATTAATAATCAAAGGAGGAGCAAAACGGATGATATCACCGTGTGTTGGTTTGGCAAGCAGGCCATTCTCCTTTAAGGCAATGCAAACATCCCAGGCGTCTTTTCCTTTGTATGGTTTAATCACCATCGCACAAAACAATCCTTTGCCTCTTACCAGTTGTATCATTTCATGACGAATTGATTTCAATTCATCCAATAAAATTTTTCCGAGACGGTTCGCATTCTCCGCGAGCTTTTCATCGCGCAATACTTCAAGAGAAGCGATGGCAACTTTTGCAGCAAGCGGATTTCCGCCATACGTACTTCCATGTTGTCCGGGCTTAATGCAAAGCATGATATCATCATTGGCGAGAATCGCGGAAACAGGAAGCAAACCACCTGACAATGCTTTTCCAAGAATCAGGATATCCGGGCGAACTCCTTCGTGATCACAGGCCAGCATTTTTCCTGTACGACACAAACCGGTTTGAATTTCATCCGCAATAAACAGCACATTGTTTTGTTTACAGGAATCATAAGCCTGACGAATATATCCTTCATTCGGAATAACAACTCCGGCTTCGCCCTGAATAGGCTCAACAAGGAATCCTGCAACATCGGGATCTTTTAATGCATCCTGTAATGCTTTGATGTCGTTGTAAGGAATTTTTATAAAGCCGGGAGTAAAAGGGCCAAATTTTCCATACGAATCAGGATCCGTTGAAGCGGAAATTATACTGATTGTTCTTCCATGAAAATTTCCTTCGCAAACAATAATTTTAGCTTTGTTCTCCGCAAGACCTTTCTTCTCATAAGCCCAGCGACGCGCCAGTTTGATGGCTGTTTCAACTCCTTCTGCTCCGGTATTCATCGGAAGCACTTTATCAAAACCAAAATAACGTGTGATGAATTCTTCGTATTCACCAAGAACATTATTGTAAAACGCACGGGAGGTTAGGCTCAGTGTTTGAACCTGATCGATTAGTGCTTTAACAATTTTCGGATGATTATGACCCTGATTGAGGGCTGAATATGCGCTTAGAAAATCAAAGTACTGCCGTCCTTCCACATCCCACACATACACACCTTCTCCCCGTTCCAAAACAACAGGCAAAGGATGATAATTGTGCGCTCCAAACTGATCTTCACGTTCCATCGCCTGTTCACTCAGGCTCTTTGTGGCAAGTACTGTTTTCATAAAAACTGATTAGAATGCAAATGTAATGATTTGGCCTGCTGAAAGCCAGTGAAATGGGGTTAAAACTTGCGATTTTAGCCTTATAAATCAATTTTCAATGCTATTTTCGCAGCCATATGGATGAACCTATAAATAAAGGCAGCAGACTTGAAAATCTTCGCGTAATTGATGCTTCCTCCGATGGACAATCGGTAGCACGAATGGACAATGCAGTGGTATTCATTGAAGGCGGAGTTCCTGGGGATCTTGTAGATGTTGAAGTCTACAGAAAAAAGAAGAAGTTTTTTGAAGCCAGAATTGTAGCCTTTAAAGAAACCTCACCGGACAGGCGCGATCCTGTTTGTACACATTTTGGTATTTGTGGTGGTTGCAAATGGCAGCACATGAGTTACGAAAAGCAATTGTACTTTAAACAGGAACAGGTAGAACAGGCACTTGTCAGAATTGGCAAAATTGAGATCCCGGAGATCCGTCCGATTTTGGGTTCAAAGAAAACTGAGTTTTACAGAAACCGACTCGAATTTACTTTTTCAAACAAACGCTGGCTGACCAGAGAAGAAATTGGTACAGACGCTTCAGCTGTTCATGATGTTTTGGGTTTCCATGTACCCGGACGATTCGATAAAATTCTCGATGTGCAAAAATGTTATCTGCAGGATGATTTATCCAATCAGATCCGGAATGCAGTAAAACAATTCTGTATTGATCATAATTTTGAATTCTTTGATGTGATCAATCTTCAAGGCTTTATGCGCAACCTGATCATCCGCTCTACTTCTACCGGAGAATGGATGGTGAATGTCGTATTTCATGAAGACAAAAAGGAAGAAAGAAATTTGTTAATGGAATTTCTTAAGGACAAATTCCCGCAATTGACATCTCTTCAATACATCATCAATCCAAAAAGAAACGATACTGTCTTTGATTTACCCGTTCATCTGTATTCCGGAAGAGATTATATCCTGGAAGAAATGGAAGGATTGAAATTTAAAATAAGTGCCAAATCCTTTTACCAGACGAATTCTGAACAAGCTTACCAATTGTATAAAATAACAAGGGAATTTGCGGGATTAAACGGTAAGGAATTGGTTTATGATTTATACACAGGTACCGGAACAATCGCTAATTTTATAGCCAGAAACGCCCGGCATGTGGTCGGTATTGAAAATGTTCCCGTCGCCATTGAAGATGCAAAAGAGAACGCGAAAGAAAACGGATTGTCGAATACCACATTCATTGCAGGAGATATAAAAGATACCCTCACCTCCGCATTTGTTCTGGAACATGGACGACCGAATGTGATCATTACGGATCCTCCACGGGCAGGCATGCACCCGGATGTAGTTCGAAAAATGATCGAATTATATCCGGAAAAAATCGTTTATGTAAGTTGTAATCCTGCGACACAGGCAAGAGACCTGGCGATGCTGGATGAAAAATACAAAGTAGTAGCAATTCAACCGGTAGACATGTTTCCACATACGACACATGTTGAAAATGTTGTTTTGCTTAAAAGAAAAGAGGTAACAGAACAATCTATATAAATGAAAAGAATAAGCCTGATCATATTCTTTTTTGTGATTTCCAGACTTGCCTCTGCGCAGGATGGACATCCTATGGAAATGGAAGACAGTCAGGACAGGGAACAACAACAGCTCGAATGGTGTTTTGTTTATTCAAATATGTTTGGTTACGATATTGAATACATCAACAACCCAAGACTTTTTCAATCGATCGGTGAATGGATGGGAACTCCTTACAAATACTCAGGAGAATCCGAAAAAGGAATCGATTGCTCCGGATTTGTTTGCAGGATGATGCAGGATTCTTATCATATTCTGCTCACCGGCAGTGCAAGGGATATTTACAAAAAAGTTGACCCGATAAAAAAGGGAGAACTACGTGAAGGCGATCTTGTTTTTTTTAAAATAAAAAAAGGCAGGATCTCTCATGTTGGAATATATCTGGGTCAGAATAAATTCGCGCATGCAAGCACTCAGCTCGGAGTGACCATTAGTGATTTAACCGAGCCCTATTATCAGAAATATTTCTATCAGGCCGGACGTATCAAGTCCTGAAATATAATCCCACGCAACCATGGAAAGTACAAACACCATTCTACTCAGTTCAAAGCAAATTCAACAGCGTATTGACCGGATTGCTTATCAGGTGTATGAAGACAATACCGAAGAAAAAGAAATCATCGTTGCCGGGATTCGTTCTACCGGATACCAGGTTGCAGAAATGCTCTCTGCGGTTTTGAAAAAGATTGCACCCTTCAAAATTCAGCTGATCGATGTTCAACTTGACAAGCATTCCCAGACCATGAGTGAAATCCGCATACCATTAACGGGTGCGCAATTGCAGGGCAAAGTGATTATCCTTGTAGACGATGTTCTGAACTCCGGGAAAACTATGATGTATGCTTTAAAACCATTCCTTGCAGCGGATAT
>CAYMMN010000154.1:0-7571 GCA_964391495.1 uncultured Flavobacteriales bacterium
CTACATTACGGCTGTGATCCCGTATTTCGGTTTCGCCCGTTCTGACCGTAAAGACAAACCAAGAGTCGCGATCGCTTCCAAACTGGTAGCTAATCTGCTTAGCGCAGCCGGCGTCACCAGGGTAATCACCATGGATCTTCATGCTCCGCAAATCCAGGGATTCTTTGATATTCCGGTGGATCACCTTGAGCCTTCTTCTCTCTTCGTTCCTTATATCGAATCGCTTCAGTTGCCAAATCTGACCATTGCTGCTCCGGATATGGGTGGTGTGAACAGAGCTCGAGGTTACGCGAAGTATTTCAATGCGGAAATGGTTATTTGCGACAAGCACCGCAAAAAGGCGAATGAAATCGATACGATGACAGTGATCGGTGATGTTGAAGGTCGTGACATTATACTTGTTGATGACATCTGTGATACAGCCGGAACCCTGACGAAAGCGGCGGATATGCTCTTCGACAAAGGCGCAAGCAGTGTTCGTGCATTCTGCACGCATCCTGTTTTGAGTGGAAAAGCATATGAGCGTATCAAGAATTCCAGACTCACGGAGCTCGTAGTAACAGATACAATTCCGCTGAAAGAAGAATGTGATAAAATAAAAGTCATCTCAACGGCGGAACTCTTCTCGAGAATTGTACGAAGAGTTTATGTGTATGAGTCGATTAGTCAGTTGTTCCTGGTGTAAGTTTGTTTCACGCAAAGACGCAAAGGACGCAAAGCAAAAAATTCCGGAATCTGATCATTAATAACTGATACCAACCAAAAATAAAATTCATTTATAAACTCAATAATTAAAATCAATTCAAACAAACAAAATGAAATCAATCGAAATTATCGGAACAAAGAGAGCAGCCCAGACTAAGC
Source organism: uncultured Flavobacteriales bacterium (assembly GCA_964391495.1). Taxonomy (GTDB): domain Bacteria; phylum Bacteroidota; class Bacteroidia; order AKYH767-A; family 2013-40CM-41-45; genus JADKJP01. The sequence continues at coordinate 865 of CAYMMN010000154.1, forward strand.
AGGAGACTAAAAAACTGCGGGCAGAGGGTATGGTTCCGTGTGTACTGTACGGTGGAAAAGAACAATACCACTTCAGCACACCGGCCATGAACTTAAAAGGCCTGGTGTACACACCGGAAGTTTACACCGTTGATTTGAACATCGATGGAACGCATCACAAAGCCATCCTGAAAGAAATTCAATTTCATTCAGTATCGGACAAAATCCTCCACATCGATTTCATGGAAATGGCGGATGACAAAAAAGTTGTGATTGAGGTACCGGTAAAAGTAACCGGAACAGCTCCCGGCGTTCGTGCGGGTGGACAGCTCATCAACAAACTTCGTCGTCTTAAGATTTCCGCTTTACCGAAACACCTTCCTGATTTTGTGGAAGTGAAAATCGGCGGACTCGAAATCGGAGATTCTGTACGCGTTCGTGACATGAAACTCGATGGAGTTGAATTCCACGACAGTCCGGCTAACGTAATCACTGCCGTTCGTACAACACGTGCAGTTGTTGCTGAAACACCTGCTGCCGCTGCTGCTACAACTGCTACTGCCGCTGCACCTGCTGCCGCTGCCGGTGCTCCTGCAAAAGCTGCTGCTCCTGAAAAGAAAAAGTAATCTCTTTTTAGTATGAATTTAAAACCCCTTTCTGTATGGAGAGGGGTTTTTTTTATTTCAGGAGGGACGGGGGACGGGGGACGAGGGACGGGGGACGGGGGACGGGGGACGGGGGACGGGGGACGGAGTATCTGGTACTTGATACATCAAAATCCATTCACACAAAATAATTATCTTTGATCATCTTCAATCTTTAAAAAATCTCCACATGAAAAATGCTTTGTTAGTGAATTTCTTTTTTCTGATTCTCTCCTTTTCAGCTTTTGCGCAACCAACTTTCAATGGTACTTATACCGGTGTAGTGAACGATGTGAATGCAATTATTAAGATTACAGAAAACGGAGATCAGATTTCCGGAACCTATCAGGAAGGTGATCAGAAACTAAATTTGCAGGGAATATTTAGTAGTAATGAAGCAAGCGGAGAGATGTCGGATCCTGCCAGTGGAACCGCTTTGTCGACATTCTATTTTTTATTGAATGAAAATACTTTATCCGCACAATTCGCAGTGTTGGGTTTGGTTCCTGTGGAAGCTGTCTTTACTCGCACGAATCCTTCCACCCCATCCAAGAACACAAATCAAAATACACCTAAAAATTCAACTTCTTCCGTACCTCCTTCCGACTCTGAACTTGACCCTGCTCTTTTCGGTACCTGGATGATAGAAACCATCACCAATTCAGGTAGCGGATCAGATTATGCTGGATTTACTTCTGTCAGATATTATACCTTTAATGAGGATGGAACCTATTCTGAAGAAACCGCCTCCGCAGGTGGTGGTTCAGGATGGTCCACGTCTTCAGGCAGAGAATTGCAATCACAAGGCTGGTGGAAAATAAAAGATGGCAGGATACATTTGAAAAATCAACCCGACGGTTCATTCAACCCTATGCTCAAACATTTTTTTCATGAAGGGAATCTGGTGTTTAAAAAAGATGATGGGAAGTATTTGATTTATCATAAGTAGGGACGTGCGAAGTGTGAAATGAATTTGGGACGAGGGACAGAGGACGAGGGACGGAGGGCGAGGGACGGAGGGCGAGGGACGGAGGGCGAGGGACGGAGGGCGAGGGACGATAATTAATATTTGGCATTAAATACCTTTACAAATTATCAGGCACTCATCCCCAATCAACAATCAGCAATCTACAATCTACAATCAACCATCCACAATCAACAATCAGCAATCAACAATCCAAAATCCTATCTTTGCAGCATGAGTAAATTCCTGATTGCCGGACTGGGAAATATTGGTGAGGAGTATTCATTCACACGGCACAACATTGGTTTTGAGGTTGCGGATGCATTAGCTCTTGAGCTAAACAAAGTGGAAGGCTCCTCCGCTGCTAAACTTTTTCATACAGAAAGACTCGCCTCTGTTTATGAAGGTCGGTTTAAAGGGAAAACCCTTGTGATGATTAAACCGACAACCTATATGAACCTAAGCGGAAAGGCGGTCAATTACTGGATGCAGGCAGAGAAGATTCCTGTTTCAAATATTCTTGTGATTACCGACGACCTTGCACTTCCTTTTGGTACACTTCGTTTAAAGAAAAAAGGAAGTGACGGAGGGCATAATGGTTTGAGTGACATTATTGAAACTTTGGGGACAAATGAATTTGCACGTCTTCGTTTTGGAATCGGAAGTGATTTCCCGAAAGGAAAGCAGGTAGATTATGTATTACAACGCTGGAGTAAACAGGAAGAAACACTTTTAAGTGAACGCATAGAAAAAGCTGTTCAAATTGTTAAAAGTTTTGTCAGCATTGGCATTGATCGAACCATGTCTGATTTTAACAATAAGTAAACAATCAATTCTTTCTTTGCACTCTAAAAACGAGCAATTTAGCCTCGTACAGGAATTTGTTTTTGGCTGAAATTTGTTACCTTTACGCTGTATATTAAAAGAAAATTACATGAAAAGAATCTTTACACTCCTGATTTTATCAGTATTTACACTCCCTTCGTTTTCACAAATCCTTGTGCAAACTGATTTTGCATCTTATAACGGATTGTCCACAAGTGTTCCTCCGGGATGGTTTATCTATTGGAATGACACTGCCGCTTCACATAAATCTTATTATACCGGCTCAACTACTTGCGGTATCGCTTGTCCTGCCTACAAGTTCGGATGGGATTCGATCTATGTGATCACACCAGCATTTGCACATGCTGACAGTGTACGTTTCTACATGAAAGGCAATGGTTCATTCCAGGCAAATCGTTTCCAGGTGTATGGTGGTCCGGATACAACCAACATGACATTGATCCAGGAATTCAACAACGTCTCCGGATCCGCAACAATTATGACACTTCCTTTGGATGATTCGTATACCAATGTGAAATTCTATTATTATAAGGATTCACTCGGATACAATGTAGGTTTCGACGATGTATATGTATTCGCCGGAAGCTTTAGCGGCATAGCGGAACACTCTGTTCTTGATGCTTCTATTTATCCAAATCCTTCTCAGGGAAAAATCAATGTTGATATGGCACACTACAGCAAGAGTTTGAGTGTGACTGTATCGAACATTCTTGGAAAAGTTGTAAAACAAGTTGTGCTGAACACCGTTGCGGCAAACTACGAAGTTGACCTTAGCGATCTCGAAGACGGAGTGTACATGGTAAATGTTCGCAACGAATTTGGAGAGAAGACTCAAAGAGTAGTGCTCAAGAAATAATTTTCTTTTTTACGGGAAACGCAAAGGGCGCAAAGATTCAATTCTTTGCGCCCTTTGCGTTTACCGGTGAAATACCGGGGCAGGTTTTGCGCGAAACAAAAAACTATTGGTCAATTTTCACAAGTACCGTTCGACCATCTGTCACCGCCGGGAAAGAAGTCAGCGCCTCCCCTGCCGGACTCTGAATCACTTTTCCATCAAAGTCGAAAATGCTTCCATGGGCCGGACAAACCAGTTGATCTCCGATTTTTTCAAGCTCGACTCCTTTATGCGTACAACGCATCAACAACGCTTTTACTTCGTTTTCGTTTTTCCGAATCAGAATCAATGGCTCTTTGAAATTATAAGTTTGCACAAGCATGGTTTGCTGATCATTAAACGCTTTCATCGGAACCGACATGACTCCTTTCCGAATTTTCGCGGAGTAAATTCCTTTTGATGGTTTACAGGCCATTTCAGATCCGACAATTCCTGTTGCCATTACTGCAAGACAAGCCTGACAGGAGGTTTTGAGAAAATCGCGGCGGTTTAGTGACATGAAAAATTCTGTATTTGAATAAATTATTTTAGAATGAAATTAAAATAAAAAAAGGAAAAGCAATGAAGCATTTTCCTTTTGATGTTCGATGAATTCAGTTGTGTTTAATTCAATTTCCTTAACGCCGCTCTCAGATCCACCTTCTCGTTGAGGATTTTTTCGACCTGTTCAATCGGAATGCGTTCCTGTTGCATTGTGTCGCGGTAACGAATGGTGACGGCATTGTCGACCAGTGTTTCGTGATCGACAGTAATACAGAACGGAGTACCAATCGCATCCTGGCGACGGTAACGTTTGCCGATATTGTCTTTCTCCTCGTAGAAACAGTTGTGATCGTATTTGATGCGGTCCATGATCTCGCGGGCTTTTTCAGGCAATCCATCTTTTTTCACCAACGGCATCACCGCGCATTTTACAGGAGCCAGGAATGGTGGGATGCGCAATACTACACGTTCAGATCCATCTTCCAGTTTTTCTTCCGCGTAACTTTGTGAAAGAATCGCAAGGAACATCCGATCAAGTCCGATAGATGTTTCAACGACATAAGGAACATAACTTTGATTGAGTTCAGGATCAAAATACTGGAGTTTCTTTCCCGAGAATTTTTCATGATTGCCCAAATCGAAATCCGTTCTGGAGTGAATTCCTTCCAGTTCTTTGAATCCAAAAGGAAATTCAAATTCGATATCGCAGGCAGCATTCGCGTAGTGTGCTAATTTCAGATGATCATGGAAACGTTGTTTGCCTTCCGGAAATCCGAGCGAACGATGCCATTTCATTCGTGTTTCTTTCCAGTAGTTATACCATTCCATTTCCGTTCCCGGTTTGATGAAGAACTGCATCTCCATTTGTTCAAATTCCCGCATGCGGAAAATAAATTGTCGGGCGACAATTTCATTACGGAATGCTTTACCGGTTTGCGCGATACCGAATGGAATTTTCATTCGGCCGGTCTTCTGAACATTCAGGAAGTTCACGAATATTCCCTGCGCAGTTTCAGGACGCAAATAAATGGTAGATGCTTCTTCACTCACCGAACCAACCTGTGTTGAGAACATGAGGTTGAACTGACGTACTTCTGTCCAGTTACGGGTTCCGGAGATCGGGCAAACTATTTCAAGATCGATGATAATTTGTCTTACTTCTTCGAGATCATTTGCTTCCAGAGCAGCTTTGAATCGTGTATTGATCGCGTCAATTTTTTGCTGGTTCTCGAGCACTCTTGCATTGGTGGCACGGAATTGCGCTTCGTCGAAAGCATCTCCAAAACGGGTACGTGCTTTTTCTACTTCCTTAATAATCTTTCCGTCAATCTTTGCAACGTGATCTTCAATCAGAACATCCGCACGATAGCGTTTCTTTGAGTCTTTGTTATCAACCAGCGGATCGTTGAATGCGTCAACGTGTCCGGATGCTTTCCAGGTAGTGGGATGCATGAATATCGCAGCGTCGATGCCGACAATATTCTCATTCATCTGAACCATTGCTTTCCACCAGAATTCACGGATGTTTTTCTTCAACTCCGCTCCGTTCTGGCCATAATCATAAACGGCGCTAAGTCCGTCGTAAATCTCACTGGATTGAAAAATAAACCCATACTCTTTCGCATGGGAAATGATGTTTTTAAATAAGTCTTCGCTGGTAGTGCTTGCCATGGGGGCGAAAATAGTAATTTCTTGGTAAAGGGGATGGGTTCCGGGTTCCGGGTTTCGGGTTCCGAGTTCAAGGTTCGAAGTTCAAGGTTCGAAGTTTGAGGTTCGAAGTTTGAGGTTTGAGGTTTCTTGTTTATCGTTTCGCGGAAAGATTCTTCCTAATATGAATTATACTATTCAACGAACCCGAAACTCGAAACCCGGAACCCGAAACTAACACAGTCCCTTCTAATTACTTACTTTAGCACCCTCAAATCAACCGCTATCCATGCTCGCAATCGGCAATACCTTAATTTCGGAAGAACTACTTGAAAAACACTTTGTTTGTGACCTGAACGCCTGTAAGGGTGCTTGTTGCGTAAAAGGTGATTATGGTGCGCCATTGGAAGATGATGAACTGGAAGAGCTTGACAAAGTCTATGATATAGTAAAGCCCTACCTGCCGGAGACCGGAATTGCCGCCATTGAAAAGCAAGGCAGATATCTTTTGTATGATAAAAAAGAGTGGGTTACACCTCTGGTGAAAGGTAAAGAATGTGCTTATACCGTCTTTGAAGATGGAATTGCAAAATGCGGAATTGAAAAAGCATTTTATGATGGAAAGATCAAATGGAAAAAACCGATCTCCTGTCATCTTTATCCGATTCGCATAACAAAAAATAAAAAAACCGGAATCGAAGCATTGAATTATGATCGCTGGAGTATTTGCAAAGCAGCTTGTAAACTGGGCGATAACCTGAAAGTTCCTGTCTTCAAATTTTTAAAAGAATCACTTACACGCAGATATGGAAAGAAATGGTATGCGGAGCTTGAGTTTGCGGCGAAGGAGTGGGAAGCGAGCAGGCGTTAGTTGTTAGAGCTTAGTTGTTAGTTGTTAGAGGTTAGTGGTTAGTGCTTGGTGGTTAGTGCTTAGGTTTTTGTTGGAGGTTTTTATTGAATGTTTCAACGGTTTTTGGGGATATGCATGCCGTTTGGGAAATGGACGATTTTCGGTTGGGTGTTAATTTTCTCGTTTTTTTATAAATATCTATTTTTCAGGCTATTATAACAATGTTCTGATTCGCAGTTGATTAACAGCTTATCAACAATTTCAGAGGGTTTTCAGCAGGTGTTTTTATCCAAATTGATTGTGTTGCGAACAAGAAACAGACATGAATCGGCGTTAAATTCTTAGGGTCGGGAAGCATTAGATTCATCATCACTTGATTTTCAAGTCAAAAAAAATTTA
>CAYMMN010000155.1:0-7453 GCA_964391495.1 uncultured Flavobacteriales bacterium
ATTCAATACCGTGCGTATTGAAGAAGTGGTAGGTGATTTTGTTCCCCTCAAAAAAAGAGGAGTGAACCTGATCGGACTTTGCCCTTTTCACAATGAAAAAACTCCCAGTTTTAATGTCAACCCTGTCAGGAATATTTACAAATGCTTTGGATGTGGCAAGGGCGGGAACGCGGTCAATTTTGTAATGGATCACGAGCAGTACAGTTATCCTGAAGCATTGCGTTATCTCGCCAAAAAATACAATATTGAAATAGAAGAATCACTTCCGGATCCGAAAGAGGATCTTCTTCGGGATGAAAAGGAAAGTCTTTTTGTCATCAATACATTCGCGCAAAAATCATTTTCAGAAATTTTATTTGATACGGAAGAAGGACGTGCAATTGGTTTGAGTTATTTTAAAGAGCGGGGTTTTACAGAAGATACAATTCGGAAATTTCAATTGGGTTATGCACTTTCAGAATGGAGCGCATTTACTGATCTCGCGTTGAAATCAGGATACAAAGAAGAGTTTCTCGAAAAGACCGGGCTTACAATAAAAAATGACTCCGGCAAAAAGTACGACCGGTTCCGGAGTCGTGTGATGTTTCCGATTCATAACCTGAGCGGTCGAGTCATTGGTTTTGGAGGACGCGTACTGAAGAAAGATGAGAAGACAGCGAAATATGTAAACTCGCCGGAGTCTGAAATTTATCACAAAAGTCAGTCGCTTTACGGAATCTATTTTGCAAAAAAAGCAATCGTTCAACGAGACAATTGTTATCTCGTGGAAGGTTATACCGATGTCATTTCATTGCATCAATCCGGAATTGAAAATGTAGTCGCTTCCTCCGGGACTTCTCTCACCGTCGAACAAATCCGGCTGATAGGCAGATACACGAAAAATGTAACCGTACTCTATGATGGTGATGCGGCAGGTATCAAAGCATCGCTGCGTGGTATCGATCTTATTCTCGAAGAAGGATTGAATGTCAAAGTAGTACTTTTTCCAGATGGTGATGACCCGGATTCCTATAGCCGAAAACACAGCCACAGCGAGCTGCTTGATTTCGTAAACACAAACGCGAAAGATTTTGTTGTCTTCAAAACCGGATTGCTGCTCGATGAAGTAAAAAATGATCCGGTTCGTAAGGCCGGTTTGGTGCGCAATGTTGTAGAAACAATTGCAAAAATTCCGGACCCTATCATACGCTCGATGTATCTGAAACAATCGAGTGCCATGATGGATATCCAGGAAAGTTTGCTGATTGCGGAATTGAATAAAATCCGTCGTCAACAACTGAAAAAAGATATTCCTGTCCAGGATGCTGAAGAGTTATTGCCTGAAATCCTTCTACCCAGCCGGCAGAAAACAGAAGAATTATCAACCGAAATTCAGGAAAAGAATATTATTCGTCTGCTCTTTTATTTTGGAAATCACGACTTACATTTTTATGATGAAGTAGAAAATCCTGAGCGTCCTGGACACAAAGATATTACGGATACGGTTGTTCGGGTGTCACGTTATATCGTCGACGAAATTGCCCATGACGATCTTGTTTTTGAGCATCCGGTTTATGACCGTATTTTAAAAACCTATACCCGACTCGTGAATGAACCGGGCGATATTGATGTGCAGATTTTTCTGAATTCAGAAGATCCTGAAGTGAGCGAATTGGCAGTTGAACTTCTTAGTTCCCGATATCTCCTGAGTGAAAACTGGGAGTCCATGCACAAAATTTTTGTACCGGTCGAAGAGGACATCCTGAAAGACGCAGTTGAAAAATCCGTTTTTCACCTGAAGAACAAAAAAGTACTCAGGATGATCGAAGAAAATCAGAAAAAAATTAAAGAAGCCCACGAAGCCGGAAGCGATTTCACCGAACTGATGGAAATGCACAAGAAACTCGAATCCGTTAAAATGGAAATTTCAAAGTTGTTGGGGATTGATATCCTGAAGTAGTTTTTGGTTGTTGGTTGTTGGTTGTTGGTTTTTAGTGCTTAGATAAAAACAACTTCGAACCTCGAACTTCGAACCTCGAACTTTATTCCTCCATTTTCCCCACAAACTTCTTACTCCCCGTAATCATTTTCAGATTAGCGACTTCCATCTCGGTCAGGAATCTCCATCTTCCGCGAGGAAGATCTTTTTTTGTAAGTCCTGCAAAGATGACACGGTCGAGTTTTTTTACAGTGTATCCAAGATGTTCAAAAATTCTTCTGACAATCCTGTTTTTACCGCTATGCAATTCAACTCCGAGAATTGATTTGTCATCGGAGGTAAAAGCAATGTCATCTACTTTTACAAATCCATCTTCCAGTTTGATTCCTTCAGCGATAGCATCCATATCACTTGATTTCAGTGAACGGTCAAGTTCGACCTGATAAACCTTTTGTACTTCAAAACTTGGATGTGTCAGCTTTCTGGCAAGATCACCATCATTGGTAAAAAGCAAAATCCCGGTGGTATTTCTGTCTAGACGGCCAACGGGATACACTCTTTCTTTTCCTGCATTGGCAATCAGACTCATTACTGTTTTGCGTTCTTCAGGATCATCCGTTGTAGTGATAAAATCTTTGGGTTTATTTAAAAGAATGTATACCAGACGTTCTCCACGCAACGTTTCATTGTTGTATTTCACAACGTCTCCGGGTTGAACTTTATAACCCATCTCAGAAACAACTTCACCGTTGACAGTAATCACACCGGCTTTAATCATCTCATCCGCTTCACGACGTGAACAAATACCCGCATTGGCGATAAATTTATTCAATCGTGTAAGCCCTTCATCAGCAGCGGTAACTTTTGGTTTCTTTGGGCCTTTATCATACTTGCCTGATTTTTTTCTGTCACCGTAAAACTCATGACTTTCTTTACGATTCCATTTCTTTGTATCAGAACCTTCCTCATCTTTTCTTCGAAATGAATCATCGCTTCTTTTACCGCGATATCCACTGCGACTGTCTTCATTATCTCCCCTAATGATCCGTGGCCGCCGTGAACTGCTTTCGTCCCTTTTAATTCCACTGAATGATTTGCGTTCTCCTGTTCTTCCGGAAGGCCTTTCTCTTTTTTCAGAAGAAAAATTCTTTTCCTCTCTGGTATCGCCTTCATCAGTTCTTGAAGGATAATCATCTTTGCGTTTGGAATCCCTTCTTAAATAAGATCCCTCGCCTGAACTCTTTCTGTCAAATCGCTCTGAAGTAGAATCGCTCCTTCTTTTGAACGGACGTTCGTCCCTGTCACGTGTTTCACGTTTGAATGGTCGTTCGGTACGCGTTCTGTTTTCATCTCTTTGCTGGTAAGGGCGTTTTTCACGATCATCATTGTCCATTCGCTTTTGAAATGGACGCTTACTGTCATTCCCGCCTTCAGTTCTTTTGCGAAATGGCGCTTTCCCGCGCTCTTCCGAATCACCGCGTTTTTGAAAAGGTCGCTTTTCACGATCTCCATCATTGCGGTCACGAAAATCTTTTGATGTCGGTCGGGCTGAACGTGAAAACGATTTTTCATCACGTGAGCCTTCTTTTTTAAAAGGTCGTTCAGAACGTTCAGGTCGTGAACTTCTGTCAAATGACTTCTCCCGTCCGGAAGCTGAATCAGATGATTTTTTAAAACGCGAGGGTCTTGCGGAACCAGATTTGAAGCTTTTCTTACCCGGTCTTGATCCACCACTATTTCCTTTGCGAGCCCCCGGCCCCGACTTTCTGAACTTTCCCATTTTTTATTGCTAAGCCGCGAAGGTACGAAAAAAAGGGGGAGCAACATAGGCGGCTGGTTGCCAGGTGGTTAGTAGTTGGTTGTTGGTTGTTAGTTGTTAGTTGTTAGGACTTAGTTGTGTTGTAAAATCAATAAACAATTGGGAAAAGTCCGAAGAAATTAAACTGTGAAGAATTGAAGTTGGTACACAATCCTAAGCACAAACCTCCAACCTCTAACAACTAATAACTAAATTCTAACCTCTAATTAGCACATCGGATAAAACGCATCCACAATATGTTCTATGGATGTATATTGTTCATTTGTGATGACAATCATAATATCAAAACGACCTTCTTTTTCGGGGAAAACGGTTTTAACGAATTCGTCTGCGGCTTTGATGATCTGTTTTTGTTTTTTAATTGGAACCAAAAGCGAGGGATCACTCAGGTAAGCGGAGATTCTTGTTTTCACTTCAACGAAAACCAACATTCCTTCGTCTTCCGCAACGATATCCACTTCTGCTCTGTCGAAACTGTAGTTTTGTCGGTGAATGTGGTAGCCCTTTTTCCGGAGATACTCACAGGCAAGTAACTCACCTTTTATACCCAGTTCCTTATCCTTTGTACTCATGACTGAAATTTCAATTCCATTTTATCCGTGACTTTAAGCGTGGCTTCACGTCCAAAAATCAATGGATAATTATTGGGAATATGTCCGGAAGGAAAACCATAGAGCACGGGATAAGTATATTCTGCGACAGCTTCATGAATAATTTCTTCAGCGGTTTTACCAAACGGAATTTCATTGTCACGCATTTCACTCATTCCACCAACAATCAATCCTGCAAGGTTCGAAAGCTTACCTCCTCTTTTCAGATTCATCATCATTCTGTCGATGTGATAGAGATATTCGTCCAGATCTTCCAGGAAAAGAATTTTTCCCGTTGTATCGATATCAGAAGGAGTGCCGGAAAGCGAATAAAGTATTGACAGATTCCCTCCAACTAACTCCCCTTTCGCGCTTCCCTGGCGGTTTAGTTTTTCAAGAGCGGGCTGTTGTTTGGATGAAGTATAACGGAGTGATTGTCCGAACAAAGTATCTTTCAATACCGACAAACAATTCGGACTTAATTTTGGAATGTTCAATGACATCGGAGCATGGATGGTTTCAACTCCGAGCTTGTGCAGTTGTGAATGCAACACAGTAATATCACTGAAACCAATCAGCCATTTTGGATTCTTTATAAATCTCTTGAAATCGATCCGGTCAACAATTCGGACGGTTCCATATCCTCCCCTCGCAAAAAGTATGGCTTGTACATTCTTGTTATTCAGAGCACTCTGTAAATCAGCGGCTCTTTCTTCATCGGTTCCTGAAAACTGATTTTGAAACTTATAGAGGTTCTTTCCGAATTTAACCTGCAATCCCCAGGATTCAAGGATATCGACAGCAGGTTTTACCTCGGCTTTGTTTACTTTTCGGGCAGTGGAAACAATCATTACTGTGTCTCCAGGCTTAAGGTAGGACGGTCGGATCATATTCTTATCTTTGCGGCGAAAATATCGGTAAAAAGCTTTAGCCTGAACGTATCTTCCAATATTTCACACACAAAATATCCTTCATATCCTAAAACCGGAACTAAACGAGCAATCATTTATTCCTGGGAATGAATAAAAAAAGAATCCTGAATGTCCCGTACACTTGTCACCGCTGCTCTCCCCTATGCCAATGGGCCCGTTCATATCGGACACCTCGCCGGCGCCTATCTTCCTGCAGATATCTATGTCCGGTATCTTCGCGCAAACGGTGAGGATGTAAAATTCATTTGCGGTTCCGATGAACACGGTGTTCCAATCACTCTGAGAGCAAGAAAAGAAGGTATCACTCCACAAGAAGTCGTTGACAAGTATCATTCGATCATTAAAAAAAGTTTCGCGGATTTCGGGATCAGCTTTGACATTTATCACCGTACATCTGAAAAAATTCATCACGAAACTGCCGCTGCTTTTTTCAAAACCCTGTACGACAAGAAAATATTTACTGAAGAAGAAAGTGAACAGTACTTCGACGAAGAAGCTCAGATGTTTCTTGCCGACCGTTATATTGTTGGAACCTGTCCGAATTGTGGAAACACAAATGCATACGGTGATCAGTGTGAAAAATGCGGGAAGAGTCTGAGTCCGCGCGACCTGATTAATCCTCATTCACAACTCAGTGGCAAAGCTCCCGTGCTTAAGAAAACAAAACACTGGTATTTGCCTTTAGACACAATGCAGAAAGACTGGCTGGACAGCTGGATCAGAAGTCATGAAGGCGATTGGAAAAATAACGTCTTTGGTCAATGCAAATCCTGGCTCGACCAGGGTCTTCAGCCACGTGCTGTAACACGAGATCTCGACTGGGGAGTTCCGGTTCCTTTGGCAGATGCAAAAGGAAAAGTATTGTACGTATGGTTCGATGCTCCCATCGGTTATATTTCCGCCACAAAAGCTCTTTTCGCTGAAACTCAAAAACCGAACGATTGGGAATTATACTGGAAAAATAAAGACACACGTCTGATTCAATTTATCGGAAAAGACAATATCGTTTTCCATTGCATCATTTTTCCTGCAATGCTGAAAGCACACGGAGAATTTATTCTTCCGGAAAATGTTCCTGCGAATGAATTTCTGAATCTGGAAGGTGATAAAATATCTACTTCCAGAAACTGGGCTGTATGGTTGCATGAATACCTTCAGGAGTTTCCGGGCAAACAGGATGTACTTCGTTATACACTTACAGCTACAGCTCCTGAAACAAAAGATAATGATTTTACATGGAAAGATTTTCAGGCGAGAAACAACAGCGAACTGGTTGCTATCCTTGGAAATTTTGTAAACCGCACTTTGGTTCTCACACAAAAATATTATTCAGGAAAAGTTCCAACACATGGTGATCTGAGAGATGACGACAAAGCCTGTATCCAGGCCATGAAAGATATTCCTGAAAAAATTAAGGAGAATATTCTTGGCTATCGTTTCCGTGAAGCTTTGTTTGAATTGATGAACCTGGCACGTACCGGTAACAAATACCTCGCGGATAATGAACCCTGGAAATTACAGGCTACGGATCCTAAGAGAGTGGAAACTGTGCTTTACATTTCTTTGGAAATCACAGCATATCTCGCTCAATTGATGGAGCCATTTCTTCCATTTACTTCAGCGAAATTGCTGGCAATGCTGAATCTGAAAAAACAAGCATGGAAAGATTTTCTGGGTAAACAGCTGTTGTCTGCCGGACATCAGCTGAACGAACCTGCACTTTTGTTTGAAAAAATCGAAGACCCTGCTATGGAGCAGCAATTGCAGAAACTGGCAAATTCCAAAGCGGAGAATTTAAAAGCAAATCCTGTTGTGAGTCCGGCGAAAGCTGCGACATCATTTGATGATTTTCAGAAAATGGATATTCGTGTCGGCACCATCCTCAGCGCTGAGCGAGTTCCAAAAACAGATAAACTTTTAAAACTCACCATTGACACCGGCATCGATCAGAGAACTGTTGTTTCCGGCATCGCCAATTATTACGCTCCCGAAAAAATCATCGGGCAGCAAGTCACCATTCTTGTGAATCTCGAACCCCGAAAAATAAAAGGCATCGAATCACAGGGAATGATTTTAATGGCGGAAAACAGTCAGGGCGAACTTGCATTCGTAGCTCCTGTGAAAGGCATGGAGAATGGCGGTTCCGTGAAGTGAGTTCAGAATAAATAAGCTCACGCACTTTCTTTTTTCCGAT
>CAYMMN010000156.1:0-7446 GCA_964391495.1 uncultured Flavobacteriales bacterium
AAACTTAAATCCGGCACACAATCATCTTCAAGGATGATTCCAAGTTCATTGGATTTGAAGAACCAATTAATTGCATCCGGAACGGCGTATTTGGTGGATTTGTTTTTATCCCTGAATAGGGTGAATACAGAACATTCCCAATCCACCGCCTTTGTGATTTCACGTGTGGCTTCACATTTTTCACGATCGCCAGGAATATGTTCTCTTGGCCCATCAGCTGCTATATAAAGATGTGAAGGACGTAATTGCCGTATCACGTCAAAGACTTTTCGGGTATGTTCTGGCCGGTTGTAAATAAGAAACAGAACCGGCGTATGAAATAGCGCGCTATTCATCTATTTTCCGGTTTGAATAATTTTCTTTGATAATATTTACAAAATTGTTTGCATAATTGTTCATCCGCTGATGCAGACCGGATTTGGCTTTCTCTTCCAGTTCAAGATCCGGACCCGGAGCTAATTCCTTCCAGTGTTTTTTCAATAATTCAGCAAGTGATTTTGCATCATGTGGATTGAAAAAATCTGACAATGGTGGATTTTGTTCCATGTGTACTTCAATGTTGGAAAGGATTGCTCTCTTTCCAATTGATTTACATTCCTCAACGGTAGTACTCCATCCTTCAAACAGAGATGGATTAATCAGCGCAATGCATTGCCTGATGAGTAACAATACGTCGTTGTGATCTACAAGCCCGAGGATAAATAGTTGATCCCTGAGATCCCATTCTTCAATTTTCTTTTTCAATTCATTACTGTATTCCGGATTTCTATAGTCAGTGGGATTTCCGGTACATACAATAATCGGGTATATTTTTTCTTGTTTTAAAATGTGCAAGGCTTCAAAAACCAACATGTGATTTTTGTGTTTCCAGAATTGATTCGGCAGATAAAAAAACTTTTCAGGGATTGAATATTTACTAAGGAGCTGATCGGGATTGATGTCCCAGATACCTTTTGGTACGTTTGAAACAAAATTGGATATTCTGCTTTTTTGTAAATACTGAGGAGCAAAATTGGCAAGGTCGTTCTGCGCATTTTTACTGCTGACAATAATGATATCCGCATGTTCGCAACCGTGCAAAAAGCGAGAATTTCTTTCGACGATTTCTTCTTCGCTAAAGAAATAACTCATGTGAACGTGTTGAAAATCGGGGATCCAGTATAATTTGATTAAATTGTTTCTGCTCAACAGGTGCGCATTGTTATGTGTGAACAACACATTCATTTGCGCGACAGTGTAGCGGTTGAGCTTCTTTGTAAGTTCTTTGTTGTAACCTCTGACAACGAGAGAGAACTTATTCAAAACGCTCTTTCGGAACTGATACAAAAATTGGAAAAAACGGCCTGTAAACTTGCTCTTTTCGTCATTTTCAATTTGCAGATCCAGATTTTTTACAAGATAAATACTTACATCAGGTCGTGTTCGTAAGGCCTCAATCAGATTTGCCTGGTAAGTAAATCCTCCGGTCCATGAACTGCTGCCCAGAACAGGAATGATGATATTGATTCTGTTAAACATGTATAGCTTCCTGGTATGCGTCGTTCAGTGCTTCTTTTAATGTTCGTTTGGGTGACCAGCCTGTCATGGAAATCGTTTTCTTCAAACTGGCCTGCTGACGGTGTCTGTCCACTTTTCGGATTCTATCCGGATGCTGGAAAGCACTTAGTTTTTTTCCTGAAATTTCAGCTATCAAGTGAAGAATATCCGCAACAGAATGTTCTAATTCAGTTCCTACATTGAAGGCTTCAAAGTCATTCGTATAATTCCGGCTACCAATTGCCGCAAATGCTTCAGCAACATCCCGGACATGAATATAACTCCGCAGCGGTGTAAGATTTCCTAAAGCGATTTCCGTTTTGTTTTGAAGAACCTGTTGTAAAATATCCGGAACCAGATGGGCATTGGTTTCGTGCGCACCTACAGTATTGAATAGACGGCAACACACCGCTTTGAATACTTTTCGTTCTGCATAAAGTCGAACAAGATCTTCACCGGCTCTTTTTGTAATGCTGTAGATATCGTGTGGAACAACAGGTGTTTCGTCCTCATGCAATTCATGGTCCACAATTTCATAGACAGCACCACTGGAAGCAAAAACAAATTTTTTAACCTGAATACCTTGTGCCGCAAGAATCACATTTTCCGTCCCTTCAATATTGGTACGTAAAGCAAGCTCCGGTTTTTGTTCGCAAGTCGGAATATGATGAATGGCTGCCAGATGGTAAACTGTTTCCGGCTTATGTTTCTCGAAAATTCCAAAAACGTTTTTTTGATCCAGGATATCCGCTTCATGGATAATAAGGGCAGGGTTCCCGGAATCTAAATAGGATTTTTTACCATAAGAAAAATTGTCAAGTACGACAACCGTATTTCCCTGTGATAATAATAATTCGGTGAGATGGGAACCAATAAAACCGGCTCCTCCGGTAATCAGGATGGTAGGCATGATTGAATTGAATACGGGGTGTTTTGATTAAGAAAACGCAGGTTTCGTAGCAACAAAGCTATACATTCTTCCCGGAATCCTGCGCTCGTCCATAGCCCCACCAAATTTAAGTTGAATAGCTTTTCGGTAAATATATTGGAAGAGCCCTAATTTACCTAATATCCCAAACTTTTGTTTGGCACGTGCATTCAAATCAAGGGTGAATTGAGCCGGAAGGGATGCTAAATTTTCCTGACTGAGTGGAGCAAAATTAAGGACTGAATCAAAGTATCGAATGGTCTTCAGGACTCTCAATCCCGACCGGCGCATTGCATCTGTATATTCCGTTTCCAAAAAAGCATTTTCACCTCCATAAAACTTCTGTAAAGGGTGAGTTTCCAGGAAGAGCTGTTTATCTTTTTCGTTGAAAATCACAT
Organism: uncultured Flavobacteriales bacterium; assembly: GCA_964391495.1. Taxonomy (GTDB): domain Bacteria; phylum Bacteroidota; class Bacteroidia; order AKYH767-A; family 2013-40CM-41-45; genus JADKJP01. Next base: position 2,863 of record CAYMMN010000156.1, read on the forward strand.
GGTCACGAATGGTAAAAAGGTGACCTCCGGGTTTCAGAACTCTTGAAATTTCTCCCAAAAATTGTTTCAGATCTCTGGCATGATGCATGGCCTGGCGAACATGAACAATGTCAAAGCTGTTGTCCTGAAATGGCAATCTTTCTCCAAATCCGGTAATCACATTTACGTTTTGAAGCTGGTAAGTTTTTACGAGTGAATTTATTGCCCCACATCCAATCGTTTCACTTGGATCAGGTTCAAGCGCGGTAACACTGTATCCTGAGCGGGCAAGTGCAATTGTGCTGACTCCGTTTCCGGCACCAATATCCAACACAGTGCCTGATGCAGAATCAAATTGTCTGAAGAGTTTGAGTGTTTCTTTGAATTCATCGGAAACCATGAATCGTTCCACGTTCATTTTTAAGTCTTCGTCCAGATAAGAATCGTGCAGGATGCTTTTGTAAGCGTCCATCCTGCGGAGTTCTATGATGGTTTCCTCCCAGGTCATAGGAGAAGTGGTAGGAACAGTATCTGAAGAATTAGACATTCTAAATTTGCATGTAAGGTAAAATCTATACCGGTTTTGTTAGATGTTCGTACATGGGAAAGCCGGTTTGAAGTGTTGAAATTTTGGATCTGATTTAAAATTTACTCAAACCATTTCATGGATTTTCCCCTGGGATAAGAGAGAAGATGCAATGTACTCCGCTCCCTGATATTTCTGTAAAACCAGTTTCTGAAGGCCGGAATTCGAATCAGCCTTTCTTTGATTTTCCATTTCATAGAAATTTCTTCTCCAAAAACTTCTTTCCAGATACCCTTGAGTTCACTTGTATCTTTTCCCTGCGAATTGTAATAATCAAAAGCATCCACAATATTCGCGCGAAAGACTTTTTGTTTCTCTTCCTTAGGCAAATCAATATTGGAATCCTCAAGCATGTACCGGTACATCTTTGTTCTACCCAATGAAAATTTACACTGATCAACACTTCTTTGTTCTTCGTGCATGATTGCGCAACTCCACACTTTTGGAACTCTTAAAATTCCTTTTTCATTCGCAGGTACATAGTTTGTAAGCCGGATCCAGAAATCTGTATCCGCTACCATATCCACATGCATGTTTAACTTTTTTACATGTATGGCTCTGGCTAATGAAAAAAATGTGGATCCCTGAGGAAAGTGATTTTTGAGACTGAAAACATTTCTGCGATCCAGAAATCCGTTTTCTTCAGCCTGAGTTGGGGGAGGACACAGCACTTCTTTCAGATCCTTATCTATTGCAAGATGATATCCGGCAAGCAGGTGAAGTGAGGGATTTTCTTTAAACAAGGCTACGACTTCATCGAAGACATCCGGATTGGAATAAAAATCATCCGAACTTTGAATTCCGCATATATCACCGGTAGCTCTGTCTAAGGCTTTATTTACACCATCAGCGAATCCTTTGTCTTTCTCCCTGAAAAAGAAAATTCGTTTATCCCTTTCTGTATAAGCCCGGCAAACTTCTTCTGTCTGATCTGATGAACAGGCATCCTGAATCAACAATTCCCAGTTGGAATAACGTTGCTTCAGCACACTCAAAATGGTGTGTTCAATATATGCCCCCTGATTAAAACTGGGTACGATAATGGATATTTTCGGGCTACTCATAGTATTCATTGAGAATAATCATCGTTTTACCACCATCATAAATCCACTGAACTGAGAGAAAAATTTGAAGCAATCTTTTCGCTGATCAAAGAAATGATGATAAGCAAGTCTGTTTCCCAGCAGCGCCGGGTGACCGTAATCTTCCAGGATCATCATTCCACCGGGTGAGAGTACTTTATCAAACAATTCTTCCATCAAATAGGTTGAAGCCCGATAAGAGTCGCAATCGACATATATGAAAGAAAGTTTCTCCGGCCGTACATCGTTCAGTGTTTTTGTAAAATCACCTCTGACCAATTGAACATTCGGGCGATCGGTAAATTTTGATTTTACTTCTTCAAAATTCACCTCATGCGTATCGCTCCAGAACGCATCTACGCCAATCGTTTCAACGGGAAATTTTTCAAAGGTGTCATACATGTAAAGTTTTTTTCTGTTCCCGTATGCTTCCAGCAAAAGCGAAATCAAAAAACCACTATGTCCTTTGTAAGAGCCAAATTCAGCGACATCTCCGGCAATTTCATGCAGATTAATGTACCGAATCACCTGGCAAAGATCCATGTAATCACGGATGTCACATTTTTTTTCAAACCGTGTTAAGGATTGCTGATACAACGCAAAATAATCTATTGTGTCATTGAGCAAAGGGGAAACAAAATCGAAACTATGCTGATGATCCTGCTTTCTGGCGAATTCAAAATCTTCCCAGGTATCACCCAGATAATCGAAGGGAATATCTTTTAATGCATTGGATGAAAACAGTGCGTCACTGATTTTGTAATTGATTTTATTCCGGAAGTAAAAGGAAAACAATCCCATCAGTTTTCCGGAGTCCTTTTCATGATTTTTAAGTGATGACAACTCAGCGAATGGAACAAGTATCACCTGAATTCCATTTGCCTTCAGCCTGGATAACAATCCGATGAGCTCTGTATTCTCAGGTGCTCCGAAAACAAGAATGGTATTTTTATCTTTAAAATGATTTTTCCAGGCCAGTGATTGAGCGAAAAAGAATTGAGCGGCTTCTGCTTCATTCCGGATATAAAACCGACTGTAAATTTTAGAGCCAAGTTTTTTACCTTGTTCCTTCACGATCCACTTGTCGAGATAGTTGTCAAGCTTTTGTTTGACAGCAAGGGCCAGATTTCCTTCGCGGTAATATTTATTGATTTTTCCAAACATGTATCAAGAGATCAGGAAAGAATGTATGTATCAATGATTGTGAAATTGCCAGTTCGTTGTATGCCAGAGCAAACCTTCGTCGCCATCTTTTTCTTTTCGAATATAATTCAGATCCAGTGTAATTTCATTTTCCGAATACACCAGAGTGTCATGATTTTTATCCTTGATGCCGAAAATTACGTCGTAGACTCCCGGAGAAAGGGATGGTAAATCGATTCGGGTATCCACAGTAATTTTACCTATTGCACTTTCAGGAAATTTAAAATTCAGATCATCGTTTGAATGAGAAGTGAATAATCTTGATCCGTCTTTGGTGACCAGTGCAAATCCGATGACCATCTCCTGCACTGGAGAATTTATGTCAAGCTCAAAGCGCAGTACTGGATTATCACCGTAGGAATAGGTGTTTACTTTCTGTTGCTTATCATCAATCCAAAAAGGCATTTTAAGTTTAACTCTTCCGTCTTTGGATTGAATGTATTCTCTTACATTCTCAGTATGCGTTTGTGTAGTTGCAAGGTAATGTTCGACAATTTGCGCGGAAGGACCGATCATTTCTACCTGTCCTTGTTTGATAAGAATGGCTTTGCTGCACAGACTTTTGATCGCGCCCATATTGTGACTGACAAAAAGAATGGTTCGTCCGCTGTTCGCGACTTCGTCCATTTTTCCCATGCATTTCTTTTGAAATTCTGCATCGCCAACGGCAAGTACCTCGTCAATAATCAAAATCTCCGGTTCGAGAAAAGCGGCAACCGCGAACGCTAGTCTCAGTTGCATTCCGCTGGAGTAATGTTTGAGAGGTGTGTCCAGAAATTTTTCTACTCCGGAAAAATCAACGATGGCATCGAATTTCTGCTGAATCTCTTTTCGTTTCATTCCGAGAATGGAACCGTTCAGAAAAATGTTTTCCCGTCCGGTTAATTCCGGATGGAAACCAGTTCCAACCTCAAGCAGACTTGCTATCCTTCCTCTTGTTATTATTTTTCCTGTACTCGGTGGTGTGATCCTCGACAGAATTTTTAGCAATGTTGATTTACCGGCTCCGTTTTTTCCGATGATGCCGACGGATTCACCGGGCATAATACTAAAACTAATGTCTTTTAATGCCCAGAATTCTTCCGATGTCATCGTACTCCTGAACCTCAGAAGGTTCATCAAACGACCCTGAAATGTCAGGTAAGGCGACATTTCATGTGCGATCCTGAATTTCTTCGAGACGTTTTGGATTTCGAGGATCGGCTTCATCATGCGAGGTCAGCAAAATAATGTTCAGTCTTCCGGAAATACGCCATACCGATGACTGAAAACAGGAGTGAAACGAAAAAGCTTTTACCGGCCAGGACATAATCAATTCCGGCACCTGAAAACGCGGCCCGGAATGTGTCTATCGCACCTGCCATTGGATTCAGGATTTGTACCGTTTCTCTCATCCATCCTTCCGGAATAATACTTACAGGGTAAATTACAGGTGTGAGAAAAAGAAGAAACTGAACCAGGAAGGGAATGACATATCTGAAATCCCTGTATTTTACATTTAAGGCGGAAAGAAAACTTCCCAAACCAAAGGTTGTCATTAAAGTGATCAGCAAACTTAATGGCAATCCGATCATCAGTGTTGAAAAATGTACAGGAGCATGATAATAGATCAACATGCCGATAAGAATAATAAATGTCATCACGTAATCAACGAGTGAAGCAAGGATGGCAGATACAGGAATGATAAGTCTTGGAAAATAGATCTTCTTGATGATGTTGGCATTGTTTACCATG
>CAYMMN010000157.1:0-7423 GCA_964391495.1 uncultured Flavobacteriales bacterium
ATTTCTTTGAAGTGCTTGAACGATTTGAAAGGGATACTACTATTCATCACCGAAATTATTTCTGAAAATGTTGAAATAAAAATTTCAACGTTCGGATAACCCTTTAACTGTGCTTAATGAAACGCCATTACAAAATCATCCAGACTGGCTTCTTCAGGCAGATTCAGTTTTTTCTTCAGACGGTAACGGGTTTTCTTTACACTGTCGGGAGAAATTGCAAGCATCGCGGAAATTTCCTTGTTGCCAATTGATAATTTAATCAATAGAAACAATCGCAATTCAGCGGATGTAATCTGATTGAAGGATGTAGTGACTTTTTGAATCAATCCGGGATACACAGAATCAAAATAGAGACGGAACTGATTCCAGTCCGTTTCTGTCATCAGTTTCATTTTAGAAAACTCATCCACATAGGAATGAAACTGGTCATCCGTCATGGATTGGGTATATGATCCTGCACGAAGTTTAGCTTCCAGCTCTTCAATGAGTGTTGTTTTGCTGATCAGGTTTTGTGTAAAATCCTGCAGCCTGATTTTATTGATTTCAAGTTCGCGTTTCACAGAACTCAATTCCTGTTCGTGAATCCTGCTTCTTGCTTCATATAATTGCTTGTTCTTTCTGTTACGACTGACCAGGTAGAGCACAATCATGAATGCGAGAAGAGAAAACAAAGTAATTCCAACAATCAATATCTTTTTTCTTTGCTCCTCAATTTTTGTATTCTGATTTAACTCCCTGATTTGTTCTTCCTTCTTTTCAGTTTCATAATTGACACTAAGTTCATTGATCGCTTTTGCCTTCTCCGCATCGTATAATGAATCCTTCAGGCTATTTATAATCGACAAATAATCCACAGCGGCTTTATAATCTTCTTTCTTTTTTGATAATTTATATAGACTCTTATAAGTATTCAAAATTCCGTACCGTTGTCCGCTTTTCTCAGCAATATCAATTGATTTCTTATAGGTAATTTCAGCTGAATCAAGATGACCCATTTCGAACTGGCAGACTCCGATATTGTGCAAAATAGGTGGCAATTGCCTTGCATCGTTTGTTTTTTCAATGTAGAAAAATGCTTCTTTTAACAGCGGAACTGCAAGCGCCCAATCTTTGTTCCGCATGTAAGTCACCGCCAGAGAATTCAACGATTCGGGTAATCCGGATTCATCCTTCAAATTCCGTTGAATAGCAACAGAAGCTTTTGCATGAATTAAAGCGTTCGGCACATCTTTCATTTGCTGAAATGCAGATGCAAGTGAAGCATGACCACCGGCAATATTTACTGAATCCCCTACTCGCTGGAAATACTCCAGAGAGGAAGAATATATTTCAACCGCCTTGTTAAAATCCTCCTGATCGTAAAAATTGTTACCCAAATCCAGCTTAACCAAATTGACCTGACTGGAATCACCAAGTTGTTCGTATAAGGACAATGCTTTAAATCTGTTTTCAGCGCTTTTTACATAATCACCTTTGAATGAATATACTGATCCGAGCATATTGAATGCATTGGCAAGGGAAGAAGAATCCGTCAACACTTTATACAATTGACAACAAGATTCCAAATGAGGAGCTGCGCTGTCGTAATGGGCTGTATAATAATAGATTTCACCCAAATGCAACTGAACAAAAGCCTGCATTTTAATATTACTTGTTTTTAATGAACTCTGATATTTAAGCAAGTGATCCAAAGCAAGTTCATATCGAGTCTGCTCTATTAAAACATGAATAAGTTGCGAATAAATGGTGTCAACGATTGCCTGATTTTCAATAGTACTCAGGATTTTAAAAGATTCTTCAGCATTGTTGGTATCCAAAACAAAACCCTGGTTGATGATCACAAAGGGCCTTTCCTCCAGCCCTTTTAATGCCGGATCATTTTGTGAAGGGTGGCTACAGGAAAAGAAAACTAGAAATAAGAATGCCCAGATAAAAGTGATCCGGGGAAATTTGATCGACATGAACGCAGTTTATTCGAATCTGACTAATCAATGCAATTAAATAAATTCAATTCAAATTCACCAATTTCAAGCCTGTACACGGTACAAGTTCATTTTGTCCACCAATTGTCCTTCAAAAAATGGTCGAAAACGCTGGATTGTCCCCCAATTGTACACCTGCGTTTTTTGGGATTACCTCAGTGCAACATTACATTTGGCGGCCGCTTTTAAAAGCTATTTATTTTTTAGAAGCGAAAAAAAATTGATACTGCAATTCATGGGGGTAAATCCATCAGCAATGATGGTTGAATTGCATCGAGGCTGCGGGAAACCGTAGCCTTTTTTATTATCCTTTATTTTTACCTGGAATATAATCTTTCAAATAAAAGGGTTCAAAAACAGAGGTATTTTCCACTTCCCCTTTCAAATATTTACGTTCCGCTTCACTGACCAAAAAAGCCGCAGAAGGTAATACATCCCCATGGATGTAGACATTTTGTGAATCTTTGTACATCTCCTGAAGCTTGGCTGCACCATCACCACCCAAAAAAACGTTTCCCTGATTCCTGTATTCCGAAAAGGAATCTCCATTAATGATGACTGCTTGTGTTTCCGCTACATTATTTAAATGTACATCATACAAGGCTGCATAGACCTCCATTCGGCGGGCATCAATCATCGGAATTAAAAACACCTTGCCTTCCGATTCTTTTTCTGAAAGAAGGCTGTCATTCTCCTTTAAAAGTTTCTTCTGAAGTCCAAAGGCAATACCGTAAAGCGTCGGAACAGAAATCAATGGTATGTCAAGCGCATAACAAAGTCCTTTCGCTGTACTTACACCTATACGCAATCCCGTATAAGATCCAGGACCGCTGCTGACGGCTACAGCATCCAGATCTTTCATCACGACAGAAGCTTCCAGACACACATGTTCAATTAAACGGGTAAGTTTTTCGGCATGAGAAAAACCTTCATTGATTTCCTTCAAGGCAAGCAATTCTCCGTCCCTTCCAATAGCGACGGAACAAACAGATGTAGCTGTTTCTATTGATAAAATCAGACCCATTTTAATAAAGAAAGCCGGGGCAATAGAACCCGGCTTTCGTTTTTTTATCCGGAAAATATTATTTTTTATCCTTGTTGTAGAGTTGTTCTTTTTTCACCACTTCAATCGCGTCACCACTTTTGAGAAGTTTGGCAATAGCACTGTAAGGTGCTGAAACAACTTTTTGCGAAGCGGTAAGACCTTTTTTAATTTCTATATAATTATTGTCCTGAATACCAATTTCGACCGGAACCAGTTTTACCGTTTCATTCTCCACCACAAATACACATTCAACTTCTTTTGTTTCCACCGGAGTTTTCGCTTTATCTTCTTTATCGTTTTTCACACGAACGGCTTCTTCATCCTGCATTTCATTTCCGTTGTCGTTCATTTTAGTGCCACCACCGGCGGTGGTGTCGCGCGTTGTTACAGCCTGAATCGGAACAGAAAGTACACCTCGTGCTTTTTTTGTCATGATGTCAACAGTGGCTGACATTCCCGGATTGAATACAGATCGACCCGGATGTTCAGGGTCAGAAATTTGCTCATACGATTCACGAAGTATTCTCACTTTCACAGTAAAATTAGTTACCTGGTCAACACTTAGTCCGGATATATTCGCGGAATTTGCAACTTCAGTAACAACACCCTTGAATTTTTTTCCGAGATAAGCATCGACTTCGATATTGGCTGTATCGCCAACATTTACTCTTACAATATCATTCTCGTTTACATCCACATTCACTTCCATTTCATTCAGGTTAGCCAGTGTCATCATTTCAGTACCGGCCATTTGGGAAGTTCCTACAACACGCTCACCTTTTTCTACATTGAGTTTAGAGATTGTACCATCCACAGGAGCGAAAATTGAAGTTTTGCGCAAATTATCCTGAGCTTCTTTCACAGATGCTTCCGCACTACGGATATTAAAATCAGCCCCTGAAAGACTTTGTTCCGCAGCATCAACCTCAGCTTTTGCTACTTCGAAAGCGGATTTTACTGTTTCCCAATCGGAAGCAGATATTAATTTTTCATCAAATAATTTTTTATTCCGGTCGTAAGTGAGCTTTGCTTTTTCAAATTGAGATTTAGCCTGAACGATTCTTGATTTTGCATTTTCAGAATTTGCTTTCGTTGCATTCAGTGTTGCTACCGAACGATCCAGATAGGACTGATAAATATCCGGAAGGATGCGAACGAGGAGCTGTCCCTTTTTTACGCGATCACCTTCTTTCACATTGAGCTCTACAATTTCACCGGATACATCCGGACTGATTTTCACTTCCACTTCAGGCTGAATTTTTCCGCTGGCAGATACAATTTCGGTGATATCACGCTTCTCCACCTGTTCAACAACTACCTGTTTCTTTTCCTGTCCGCCAAACCAACCGGCTTTCTTTCCAATCACTGCAATTACCAGAAGCACGACCACAATAATGATCAGCCACTTCATCAGTTTGTTATTCTTTGCCATAAAAATCAATTAGAAGGTCAATGGTTTTCCCTGGTAGAAATCCAGGATTTTCAATCTGAAAATATAATCGAATTTTGCCTGAAGTAAATCCGCTTTCGCTTTCGCGAGATTATTTTTTGCCTGGAGATAATCATAGGAACTGATCAACCCCAAATCGTATTTCTGCTGACTATATGCAAATGCTTCTTCCATAGCGGCAACACCTTTTTGTGAAGCTTCGTGCTGACGATATGCTGAGATTGCATCTAATACAGCTTGTTGAACACTCTTATAGAGATTCTTTTTGGTCATTTCATGACCGAGCCTGGTTTGCTCTAAATTAATTTTCGAACGTTTGATGGATGAACGTGTAGCCCATCCATTAAACAAAGGCACCTGCAATGTGAAACCAACTGATTTACCCAAATTGTTATTCAGCTGATCCCGGAAAGGAGTTTGTTCAAGATTCGGAGTTACATTGGGTACAATAGAAAAAACTGAATCACCTGTGCTAGTGAATCCGGAAAAACTTGCTGTGGGAATGCCAATGGTATAACTGGCTACTTCTTTACTGGAAGTTGAATAGCTGGTACTGACATTTCCACTTGCGAAAAGTCTAGGATACAAAGCTCCGCGTGAAATGGAAAGTCCTTTTTCGGCAGCTGCCAGTTTGTATTCGGAAGCTTTTATGTCAGGTTGGTTGGTAAGCGCGGCAGCATAAATAATTTCCGCGTTCATGACATCCACGTTTACCGGAGGTACACTTACTACCGGAGATTCGAGACGAAAATCCTTTGTCGATTCCAATTCCAGAAGTTGTGTCAGCGTAAGCAATGCCTGATCAGCACTCGATTGCGCCTGTGCAAGACGTGTTTCATCAGCTGCCAGTTGTGATTCCATCTCGAGCAAATTTCCTTTTGAAACAGAACCCAACTCCATCATGCGCTTCACTTTGTCACGTTGAACCCGTGATGCATCTACCTGGTCTGTTGTGAAAGAAAGAATTTCTTTGGTGTACAAAACCTGCAAATAGGCTGTCACTACATTGAGTGAAATATCGTTCTGAATTTTTTTGAGATCATACTGACTGCTCAGGTAGGTCAGTCTGCTTTGCTTGAGTGTATTTTGCAATTGCAATCCTTCAAAAACAGAAATACTGCTGCTGATTCCGAATGAATTTGACTGAACCTGCTGGGTTGTAAATCCGTTTGTGTAGGGGTCAATGCTTCGTCCGTAATAATAATTATGGGAAGCGCTTCCATTCAAACTCGGAAAGAAACCTGCCAGACTTTGGTCTACCTGCGCTTTGCTGTTCTGCACACTGAGATCAGTTTGTTTTACCTGAAGATTATGCTCCAGTGCATAGTCGATGCATTGCTGCAAAGTCCACGGGTTTTGTGCATTTGCGACAAGTGTACCCAAGAGGAAAATTAAAAACAGTTTACCTGTGAAACGGTAGTTCATATTTTTTGCGTGCGGTCAAAAGTATGACAAAGCTAATTATAATAAAACGGATTAACCAAGATTAACCAAATCAAAGTGTATAGCCCGATTCGGCTGAATCCTCTATCAAATGTTCCAGGCTCAAGCGCATAACATCACCCATACTCTTGCTTTTTTTAAAACTTTCATTCTGGTAATGTTCCGCCAGTTCAGACTTCAATTGATTGACTTTTTCTTTTTGAGAAATGTGGTCGTGTTCCAGAACCTCCAGTAAAGCCGCAATGCGAAACCTTGATGTTTTCAAACGTCTGGCCATCATGGTTCGCTCTTCCAACTGGTATTGCCGGGCAGTTTCTTTGTTGATGTATTTCAAACAGAGGTCCACATAGGGATTATTTTCCTTAAAATATTGAGGTAAATAAAGGGTTTTCTTCCCTTCATAACACTGCTGATCAAAATCGATAGCCCGGAAACGGAACTGTGTATCGTCAAAATCAGGGGTCATGTCAATCACAAAATTGTAGGACCGCATATCACCTAGCAATCGGGCAAAACAACGTTCATTGAATTTGATAAACTCCTTTGCCAAACGCGTTGGATTCATGTCTTTACTGTCAAGATTATTCCGGATAAATTGATCACCCGGAATCCCGATAATATGTTCCTCTACAAGGGTATCTGAATCAACAAGGTAGTTGATCTGATTGGGAGATAGCAAATCTTCAAATTCAAGACCATATACACGGGAAGCGTCGGCCAGTTTTACATAATAATAATCGTAGTTGTCGTTGAATTGATTTTTTATCCGGATCCTGAAAGGGCGGGAATTCCCGAAGGGACAATAATCCACACGGTCGACATACAAATGCTCCATCAGAGACATATTCCCCTCCACCTTCATCATTGCATACGTTTGAACCAGTTTTTGATTCAGCTCCTCTGTCTCTGAAGGTTGAAAATATACTGTTTCCCACAAGGTGTCCTTCCCATATTTATCCATCAGTGGAACTGAATAATTATAGCGTAACAGATCAGGATATCGGAATGGCAAGTTCACAAGTCTCCCGAAATCTTCGAGGTAAATAAATAATTCCTCGACGATTTTATAGCTGACTTTCTTCTTTGAAATAGAGTTCATGGGAGAGTATTCCGTGTCATTAAAGGTGAACAATATTGAGTATCATCTGCCGTACGCAACAACAGAGTTTTCCATACCGTTTTTCACGAATACAATGGAATTCTACGCACAACTCATCAGGAATCTGTTGTTCACAAACATAACGGATGCTGTACCGAACCGGATTCGAAAATCCTAGTCCTCAACCATCATCTTCAGTACGAAAAAATTGGCCTCTGAGAAATTCAGACCAGGATAAGGCCTTAGATTTTGCACCTCAATTCATCTTTTTAACATTCATTTTCAATTAATTAGAGGCTATTTTATAAAAAAGCCTTGACATACATAAGTTTCTTATGTATCATTGTCCTATGTATTCATCAGAACTCGTCAAAGGCACACTAAAAACCATCGTCCTCAAGTTG
>CAYMMN010000158.1:0-7402 GCA_964391495.1 uncultured Flavobacteriales bacterium
CTACGGCTTCATTCAATGCTTTATACGTTTTGTTGAGGTCTTTTAATCGTCCCTTAGTACTCACGATATCTTGCCCGCGATCCACAAAAAGATTGGAGATATTCACTGCTTCGTTTAATAAACCACCGGGATTGTTTCTGAGATCAAAAACCAGTCCTTGTAAATTATTTTTCGCTTTCAATTCTTTAATCGCGTTCCCCACATCACGACCGGCATTTTCTGTAAAACTGTTTAACCTTACATATCCGATGTTGTCCGTGACCATGCCATAGTAGGGTACACTTTTGACTTTGATTTCTTCCCGGGTGAGTATTTTTTCAAAAGGTGCAGATTCACCTTCCCGTTGGATCAATAATTTTACCTGTGTTTTTGGAGAACCTTTTAGCAAACGACTGATGTCGTCGGTCTTTTTGTTCCTGACCACTTTGCCGTCAATTTCAAGTATAACATCGCCTGCAAGCAAACCCGCTTTCTGTGCCGGATAACCTTCATAAGGATCACTGATGACAACATTGTCGCCACGCTGTTTAATCAATGCTCCGATCCCTCCGTATTGTCCCGTAGTGAGAAAACGATAGTCTTCAATATCGGATTCCGGAATGTAATTGGTATACGGATCCAGAGATTCAAGCATTGAATCAATGCCTTTTTTCATGAGCTTTCCGGGATCTGTTGAATCTACATAATACATGTTTACCTCCCGGTAAATCCCTGAAAAAATATCCAGGTTCTTGGAGATTTCGAAGTAATCATCAACAAAGCTGAAGCTGATCATCGACGTAAAAGCGGTCCCGACAATCACGAGTCCTAATTTGTATTTTCTCAGAAATTTTTTCATCATAATTTTTTAAATCATTCAGGGGACTGGATCGTATCCATGACCTCCCCAGGGATGGCAACGAGAAATTCTGCGAAGCGTCAGATAGCCACCTTTAAAAGGGCCATATTTACGGATCGCTTGTTTACCATATTCAGAACATGTAGGAGTAAAACGGCAGGAAGGGCGAAGCAGTGGAGAGATTGCGCCCTGGTAAAATCTGATCAGCAGAATGAATAGCTTAGCCAGAATGTTTTTGAAAATCTTCCACAAATCTTTGTAAAGTTAGGGTTAATTTATGTTCGACTTCTGAGTACTTCGGAATGACACGCCCGGTGTAGACAACGAGCAAGGCAAGCTGAAGTTGTTTGTCAGAAATGAACGAATAAATGTCTGTTTTATTTTTACGATAAATCTCACGCATCAATCGTTTGATCCTGTTTCTATCAACAGCTGATCGGAAATTTCTTTTTGGAACTGAGAAAGCAACCTGTACCGGATTCATAACCTGTAATCCATGCACCAGCCAGATCAATCGAAACGGAGGGGTCTGGATGGAACGCCCTTTCTCAACCAAATGTTCGATAATCTTACGACTAACCAGCCGTTCCGGTTTCCGGAATGTTTGCCGGCCGACAGGAAGGTGGCTCCTTGTCATTTGAAAATTTATTTATTCGCTTTCTTGATGTATTGCTCCAGAGCCATGGTCATTGATGGGGCGGCAGGAACGGGTGCCTGAATATCAAGACGTAAGCCTGCATCCAGTACTGCCTGTGCAGTAGTCGGCCCAAAAGCGGCTATGCGTGTATTGTTTTGTTTGAATTTTGGAAAATTCTTAAAAAGTGAGGTTATTCCTGATGGACTAAAAAATACAAGTACATCGTAATTTACATTAGCTAAATCACTGAGATCACTGGCAACTGTTTTGTAAATCACTGCCTTTGTGTAGTCAATGCCTTGGGCATCAAGAGTTTCGAATATTTCCTGTTTGTGTATGTCAGTGCAGGGAACAAGAAATTTCTCCTTTTTGTGCTTTTTGATCAAATCCATCAAATCATTGATGGTTTGTTTGCCAAAAAAGATCTTACGCTTTCTGTAAACAACAAATTTCTGAAGATAGTATGCTGTAGATTCAGAAATGCAAAAATACTTCAGGGTCTCGGGAACCGTGATTCGCATTTCGTTACAAATCCTGAAGAAATGATCCGCAGCATTCCTGCTGGTAAGAATCACAGCTGTATGATCCGGTAAACTCACCCTGTCCTTCCTGAAATCCTTTGCCGAAATCGGCTCCACATGAATGAAAGGACGGAAGTCAATCTTCACATTGAACTTCTTGGAAAGATCGTAATACGGTGATTTATCAGTTTCAGGTTTTGGCTGTGTAACCAGGATACTTTTAACTTTCAAACTCATGCAGGAATTTCCGTTTCGTGAGTAAAATATCTGTCGCACAGGTCGGAATCACAGGTGTTTCTCTCCCGGGATCCAACAGGGCCCATTTTCAAGGGTGCAAAGATAACAAAAAAACTCCTTTTGAGATGAAAAGACTGCCACGAGGAAATGTGCATTTTTGCTCTAAGAATCGGTGTTTTACAAGATTAGACGAATGATGACCATCAACGGAGCAAGTTCAAAGGTCAATAAGAAGAGCAAAAGGTAGGGCAGTGAAAACCCCGGAGTCGAAAAACCTATAAATATTCCACGAATAGACCTGTAAAGCAGACCCGCAAACGCCAGAAACGCACCGGCCATGATCAGGTATGAAGAAGCAATCCACTGATTGTATGCCAATAAAGCGATAATCGGTATCAAGGCCAAACCAACTGCATTGTTAATCAGAAAAATATTAAAAATATAGGTTGCCATTTCCCTGTCCAGATCAAATAACCAACCACAGATCTTCAGGAAAAGAAATTTTAAGGAATAAATAGCCGAAACAAGGATGCTGAAAAATAAGAATCTTGGAAAGCCATTCCCGATTCCTCCAAGGTCCCACTTGTAATGGATACTCACGAGATACAGAAACATTGCGCCAATGAGATGAAAAGCAACACTCAGGTATACCGAAGCTCTTTGAACAAGAATGTTTTCATCCCTGACAATCTGGTTTGTCAGATTGTTATTGAGCAAGGCCTGAATCATCTGACTGAAATATTTGGAGTAAAAAATCCTTAACCAGGTGAATACAAAAATCACCAGCATGAGAATCGGGAAAAACCAATCAGGCGATACATCCTTCCTTACAATAGGTTCAGAATTTCTTGGATGTAATTCATGACCCTTATACAAATCCAGGAATTTCGTTGTAGGATGCTGCGGAGTTATTGGGGAAGTAAAGAGCTGAAGAGGTTTGGATTGTTGTACAGAATCACTCAAACTATCTTTGCCCGATACCAGTCCGGCTGGAAAATTTCCGGTGCTTTCATTGTGCATCGGTACAAGCCTGCGCACAGGACGTCGAATCAGACTGTCGGTGCCAAATACATGCTGACTGTCGGTGGCGAGTGCCGGATGAGTTTGCTGTACAGAATCTTGAAACGTGCTCACGCTTCAAAGATACAGGAAATGAAAAAGTTTAGGAACGAATAATCATAGGTTTACCAACATAAGTTGTCAGCTAAAAACAAACTTTGAAAAACCTCAAATTGGAGTTACCCTCGTGAAAAATATCAGGTTCAGAATTTAAACATTCGGGAGATGATAAAACTAAATTTAATTCCACCTTTCTCCCAACTGTCCTGTGTATTCACCAGGAAGTCGTTTTCGAGGATGCCAGAGGCATTTGTAACCATGATAGTGAACACATGGCCTCCGGTTTCAATTTCAATTCCGGCACCGGCTACATCATAAATGTCCGAAATGTCTTTCATTTTCTCCCTCCCAAAAGTATGGGCAAAATCTGCGATGAAAGAAGTGCTCGGAGTAAATTTCCACCTGAATCCACCACTCAAACTTACATTGTCATTTTCATCGTATGGACCTACCAGATTACGGTGTAAATAACCTGCAGCAACTACCATTGAAAATTTGGGTGAGAATTTCCGGGTAAGAATCAACTCACCGAAATAAGTCAGTCGGTGGATATCCTTATCAATCAAAACATCTGATTTTGTGGAATAGGTCGCATTTCCATATAAAGTAATACCAATTGGTATTTTATGATTCGTTGTTTGTTCGAGTGCCTTGTATTTGATCAACAGTTCAAGGTTTTCCTGACGTTTGGACCGACTGAAACCTGTCATCAGGCGGTCGGTAATTCCATAGTGCGCACCAATGCGTATGTCTTGCGACTGATCAAAACCATACAAATCATGGAAAGAACCACCACTCTTTTTCCCAATGTTTCCAAACAAATGATTGATCCTGATATCCAGATTATTCTTCTTTACTGTTTCATTCGTCTGAATATTGATGATTTTATTTCCCTTAAAGGTGGCCAGTACCGGCTCGTTTTTTGGCGGAGGTGTTTCAGCTTGCAATTGTTTTAAAAGATCGTCCTGACCATAAACTGCGAAAGTCGACAGGAGAAGAAAGAAAATTAAGGTTATATTTTTTTTCATAATCGTACTGAATTAAACGGGAAGGAGACACCTTTTAATCCTTTTTCTGGTAGGGAATGTAATCCACCTTCATGTCAACCTTTATGGTATCGGCAATATTCTGAAATAAAAGTTTCGGAATTGAAATGTTGTAATCTGCAATCGCGACAAGCATTTTTCCATCCAGATGAATATTCTTACCCTTAATTTCAATGTTTGCCTTCTCAGTAACGGTCTTT
The DNA here is from genome assembly GCA_964391495.1 of uncultured Flavobacteriales bacterium. Lineage (GTDB taxonomy): Bacteria > Bacteroidota > Bacteroidia > AKYH767-A > 2013-40CM-41-45 > JADKJP01. The sequence goes on from CAYMMN010000158.1 coordinate 4,599, forward strand.
TCAACACCATGGATCGATAAAGTTCCGGTAGCAGTGACAGGATAAGTACCATCTTTTGAAAAATCCAATGTGTCGTTTATTTTCCCCTTAAAGGTTGCCTGAGGATATTTGTCACTCTCAAGGTACTTTTCATTAAAATGTTCCTGCATGAGTTCTTTTTGAAATTTGAAGCCGCGAATGGAAACAATAAATGCAATGTCGTTGGTAGCAGCATTGAGAATAGAATTTACGGATGTATTCTTCGCGTCAATATTTTCAACAGCAGCCTCTGAAAAAAAAGTGACTTCAGCTGATTTGCTGATCCAGACTGCCTGGCTGAATACAGATGACGAAATAAGGAGAAAATAGAGGGGGAGGAGGCGTAACATGAATTCAATTATTAGGATATCCCTGGGCTATCCAGAGTCTGAGTTTATAAAGCTGACAAGCATCCATAGCACGGTGTTCCGGCATATGTTGTGGGTCTTCAACAGGTAAAGCTAGTCGATCCAGCATTCTGCCTGCGCGAATCCTGTTGGCGATGCCTGCATAAGTTGTGTAGTCAAAACTTCCTTCGCCACCCGGACTATGACAGCCAAAATAACTGCAATTGGAACTGATGATAGGTTGAATGTCACTTGCATAGTGCATCTCAGCGCTATCGCATCCTGGAGGAGGAGTCAGTACCTGCTCCTGAACGTCCTTTGAACAGGATACAACAATGAGAAGTAGACAAAAAATGAAGAGTTTTTTTAACATACAAATCAGGATTAGCAAATATAAAAATATTATGAATCCTAAAAAGCACTATCAGATTTTAATGATTCAATGCTGTGTTTTATAACCTCAAAAACCAAGCCTTGGTTCGAATTATCCTGGAAAAAGTAAACGATTAGTTACTGCTGCTAAAAAGAACCATTTGATCCATTGTCGGACTGGTATTGCCACCGGAAGGCTCAAGGGTAATTGCCCATTGCTCGGCTATAGGAATGTTTTTCATCCGTTGCATTCCATCGTCTTCCATTTGCATGCTAACAACTCCTGCATCAATCGGTAATCCGCCTGCCATTGCCCACAATTGATATTGTTTACCGGAATCCGGTGCAGGTAAAGCCAGGATGTCGATGTAGGTCTCCTGGGAATATTTATTCCAGTAAACCCTTGCCTGGAAATGCTTGGTACTGTCAACCGGCATGAGCATACTGACTTTAGCATTTTCATCCCGCATCATCATCAGATCACTATATGTATGATCAAAAGTGTTTTTTATAACATTGTAATTAAGTGCAATCTGATTTTTTTCTTTCATCACAGATACGTACCGGTCTTCCGCGTCATTCCAGCTTTTATAGAAAAACCATGAAGCGAAAGTGCTGATCAGTAAAGCGGCAAGTGATGCGGCAATAAGGTATTTATATGTTAAGCGGTGAGAAGGATCCAGACTTTTTACTTTCGATTTTTCATGAGTTTCAGATCCATGATTTTCAATTCTGGAAAGAATACTGGCACGAAGAGAAGGACGCGGATTGCGGAGGTTATTCTGCACATAAATTTCAAGGGTCTCCTGGACATTTTTCAGCTCAGCAGCAATTTCAGGATAAACCAGCATTTTTTGTTCAAACTCTTTCTTCTCCTCGGGAGATAATGATCCCATGGCATAAAGCTCAACAACACCTGAAGAAATGTATTCTTTAATATCCATCTTTTAATTTACATCAGAATCAAAATAAGTGCGTAGCTTCTGTAAGGCAGCCCTTGATCTTGTCTTCACAGTCCCCAGGGGAATATTTAATTTTTCGGCAGCAGCTGCATGAGTATAACCGCTGAAGAAAAGTAATTCCAATATCTGACGGTATTCAGGTTCCAGCTTTTGCACCAGTTGAACCATGCCGATTGTGTCCGGATTGTAAGAAGTCTGGAATTCGTCTTTATCAGAGTATACGGATTTTTCAAACGACTGGTTTTTCTGTCCGGAAATAAAATCCTTTGAACGAATTTTATCCAGCGCTGAATTCCTGGCGATATTTATCATCCAGCTGAATAAACGGCCTTTGGCACTATCGTATTGTGTGAAATTATTCCAGATTTTCAGGAAAGTGTCCTGTAATACCTCTTCCGAAAGAGTTTCTTCACGGAGTATTCTGAAAATTACACCATACAAGACGGGAGAGTAATTGTCGTAGAGAATTTCAAGCCCTTTTACATCCCCCGATGAGAGTAATTGGACCAGATCTTCCTCTTCTATTTTTATCCTACGACCCAAGTGATTTTAAATGAGATAAAGGTGTGAATCTTTCCGGGGACAAAGAAACAAAAATAACAATGATGCTTTTCGGTCAACGGAAACTTCTTTCCCACAACATTCCACCCTTCGCTAGTATCGATTTCAATTTCAGTTTGGTCATCAAAAGATTTCCACCCCGACCGGATTTACGAAGTTTGAATGCAGCGACTTCATTGTAAACCCTTCTGATTGCAAAATCATAATAGCGACGTGAATAGGTCCGTTTGAAATCAATCTCACGATCTGTCGCAGTTTCCCAAAGCGGAGGATTGATAAAATCAGCTTCAGTCTCCTGGTACAATGGAGTTCCCTTGATCGGATAAGCAACTGTAATCGTGTAAAGATCAGGATCTGAAATTTTCAAATGTTCAATAGTGGCTTCAATATCCATTTCCGTTTCACCCGGATAACCAACCATGATGAATGTGCCTGTCTCAAGACCCATTGATTTTGAAAGTTGAATCATATCCCGCACCTGTTCTACCTTCACCCTGCGGTCCATCGCGTCAATTATTTTCTGCGAGCCACTCTCCGCTCCGAT
>CAYMMN010000159.1:0-7394 GCA_964391495.1 uncultured Flavobacteriales bacterium
CGCTTTAAGTGACCGGGAGATTGTACTGATTTCCTGTTCACGGTTACCGCTCTTGGTATCCACTTCAGCGCGCATCAACTGCAGGTAATCGACGATGATCAGATCAATGTTGTGCATCGCTTTTAAACGACGGCATTTTGATCGAAGATCGAATACGGAAAGAGCCGGTGTATCATCAATATAAATCGGAGATTCGGAGAGTTTACCCGTCATGCTCACGAGCTTCTGCCATTCAGTATTGTCAAGTGAACCTTTACGCAACTTGTCGGAAGCAATTCCTGTTTCGGAAGAAATCATACGCTGTACCAATTGTACAGAGGACATTTCAAGGGAGAACACTGCAACCGGACGATTAAATGAAATGGCCGCGTTTCTTGCCAGGGATAAAACGAATGCGGTTTTACCCATACCCGGACGAGCAGCGACAATGATCAGGTCACTTCTTTGCCATCCCGAAGTAATCCGATCCAGATCCGTAAAGCCGGATTGAACACCGGTAACACCGGTACCATGCATACGGGCAGCTTCAATTTGCTTGTATGCTTCGCTGACCATGGTGCTCATGTCCTGGAAATTCCTGCGGATATTTCCCTGCGCGATATCAAACAAGTTCTTTTCCGCACGATCCAGCAATTGAAAGACATCGCTGGAATCTTCAAACGCGTCTTTGATCGTTTCTGAAGAAATACGGATCAATTCGCGTTGAATATGTTTCTGAAGGATAATCCTTGAATGGAACTCAATATTCGCCGCAGAAGCAACACGATTGGTTAACTGAGTGATGTAAAATGGACCACCTACCAGATCCAGTTCTCCGGTCTTTTTCAGGTCATTGGTTACTGTCAGAATATCAATCGGCTCAGAACGTTCAAACAAACGACGGATAGCCTGGAAAATCAAACGGTGGGCATCCTTGTAAAAAGATTCCGGATTGAGAATATCAATCACGGATGTAAGAGCATCCTTTTCAAGCATCAGAGCCCCAAGAACAGCTTCTTCCAGATCCACTGCCTGCGGTGGCATCTTTCCAAAATGCTGTGCCTGGAAGGTAGCATAAGCCGATTTGTTCCCCTGCGCGGTTCGTTTCCGAGCTGTGGATTCACCGGTATTTACTGTTTCTCCAAATTCTGCCATGGCTAATCAAATATACTGAATCGAATGCTCTCCTATTCTGAAGACAAAAAATTTTCCCAAAAGGGTTGCGAAGCTAATTAAAACGCAACCTTTGAAAAACATTGTTGATAACTAAATATCTTTGAAAATATTTTAGCCGAGCTTCGTTTAACAATGTTTTGGTTTTCAAGCAAAAAAAATTTCTTTGCGAAATAATTTCATCTTCCCTATTTCTCCCTATATTCTTCATCAAATAATCAATAGCCCTCAATTTTCATCCTAAAGAAACTCCTGAAAAAAATGCGAATTGGTTCTGAACACTTTAGGAAAATATCACTTATGTACCTGTCTTTTCTTTTGGCAGGAATTTTCATGTTTGGAATTTCCTGCAAAAAAGAAGATGAAGTATATCCGGTAATAATTCTGGAAAATCCTGCTTCACAAATTACCATCAGTCCAACAGATACTGTTCTTGTTGAAGCCAGGATTACTGATAACAATACCATCGAAAAAGTGACCGTCCAGTTACTCACCATCAATTTCGCTCCGGTGAGCAGCGCTTTAATCCTGCAACCCAACACATCCGAATACCAGCTTTCAGTTAATTATATCCTTGAAAATCCACAGCTCAATTCCGGTACCTATCTCATTGCAGTTACTGCATCAGATGGAAAAAATACTGCATATGCTTATCGGGAAGTATACGTTCTTGCTTTGCCTCAATTTAGGAAAGCAGTGTTTGTACTTAGCAAGAACAATTCAGGTATTATCAATATCAGCCGGATAGATACGTTACATCAGTTACAAACCTTCCTGAACCTTCCATCCGATTATCTGGGCAGCAGCGTGGATTCTAAAAATCAGGTACTCTATGTGCTTGGACAAACTACCGGCGGACTAACTTTTATTGATGCAAATACGGCAGCGCTGATAAATTCAATTCCACCCAATACTCCAATGGGCCCGCCAACTTTTCAATATCTGCATTTCAAAGACAATCTCAATTTTATTTCATTCTACGACGGAAATATTCGTGCGTATGATCAAAACGGAACACGAAATTTTGAAGCCATACAGTCGGGCTACGCAAGACCAAATGCTCTGCTCAAAACGGAAGACTTTGTCTATGTTGAAAATTTTTACCTGAATGCTCAACAAAACAAGCTGGAACAATATTTTTATCCAAGCGGAGTAGCCAACCAGATCATTTTCCTGGATCTGGATATCATCAATTTGTATGAAAAATCATCAGATGAATTATTCCTGTTTGGAGATAAAAACGGGCAGGCGGTTCTTGAAAAATATGACCGGTTGAACAACAGCATTCAACTTATAAGAACCTTTGGGAATTATTCAATTCATGATGTTTTTCAGTATCGAAATACGCAATACTATATGGCCACTTCCGCCGGCCTTTTTCGCTACGATTATGACCTGAATTCGCTTTCGCCAATCACAACAGCTGCTTGCCAGGGAATTAAATACGATCCCCTGCTCAATGAATTTTACCTGAGCGAGAACTCTGTTGTTCATGTCATTGACGGTGCTTCTTTTACAGAAAAATACACTGTCACCTGCCCCGATTCCGTTCTCAGTGTATTGTTTCTTTACGATCGGTGATCTGCGATTACATATTGATAATGAGTTATTTCTGAAGTCCGGAATAAACTAATGTGTTAACCCGGAAATTTCAATATCAACAGAGCATTTTCATTGTCAACATCTTGATAGTTCACCTGATTCGAATTCGCTTGAATTTTGACCAGCTTTACTATCTTGCAGCCAATCCACAAAAAGAATCGAAATGAATTTTCTAGACTTTGAAAAACCGGTTGCCGATCTGATCGATCAGATCGAAAAACAAAAGCAGATCGGCGAAAAAAGCAAAGTTGATGTGAGTGTTGCCGTTCGCCAGTTGGAAATCAAACTCGAAGAAACACGCAAAACACTCTACTCGAATCTGACACCATGGCAAAGGGTACAACTGTCCCGACATCCTGATCGCCCCTATACACAGGCTTATATTGATGCCATTACCGGTAAAAATTTCGTTGAACTCTTCGGTGACCGTACAGTCAAGGACGACAAAGCGATTATTGGTGGTTTTGGTTTTATTGATGAACAGTCGGTGATGATTATCGGTCAGCAAAAAGGATCCACCACCAAACAACGGCAATACCGAAATTTTGGGATGGCAAATCCGGAAGGTTATAGAAAAGCCCTTCGCCTTATGAAACTTGCCGAGAAATTCAACAAACCGGTCGTAACCCTGATCGATACTCCAGGAGCATATCCCGGTCTCGAAGCTGAAGAACGCGGACAAGGTGAAGCTATCGCAAGGAATTTATTTGAAATGTCAAAACTGAGAGTTCCGGTTATTTGCATCATCATCGGTGAAGGTGCATCCGGTGGTGCACTTGGAATTGGTATCGGCGACCGTGTACTGATGCTGGAAAACACCTGGTACTCGGTCATTTCTCCTGAATCCTGTTCTTCCATCCTCTGGAGAAGCTGGGATTTCAAAGAAAAAGCCGCGGAAGTATTAAAACTTACAGCGGAAGATATGCTCAGCCAGAAATTGATTGATGGCATTATTCGTGAACCCATAGGAGCCGCGCACACACAGCCTGATAAAATGTTCGCGATCGTGAAATCTGAAATCAAAAAACACCTCGCGCAATTACTCAAAGAAGACAGAACAGAACTCGTGAAAAAACGAATTGAAAAATTCTGTTCCATGGGTGTTGTTGTGGAGAAATAAAAGATCTGTCCTGATCAAAAGCAGCGGCAGAATACAATCGTACGAATTTCATAGTCTTATGCCCTGGAAACAATACATTCAATACCATCTTAAATGGCAATCAGGCTTTTTTATCACCTGGCCTGTTCTCATGATTTGCACAAATTATCTTCACCTGCCTCTGTGGACCAGTACTATCATATTCCAGTTTGTCGGAGCAATCGTATTCTGGTATGTCGACAAATGGATTTTCCGTCAGAAGAACAACAAAGCCAAAGCCGCCTGAGATAAATTCCGGGTTTAACCATTAGCCTAGCATCCTTTGCATGATCTCCTTTCCAAATTGCAAAATCAATGTAGGACTTCACATTGTAGGAAAGCGATCAGATGGTTTCCACGATATTGAAACAATTTTTTATCCGGTACATTGGACCGACATTTTGGAAATTGTCAGAAACGAAGACAATAATGCAGCTGTAGAATTCAAATCAACAGGTATTCGTGTCTACGGACCGAGAGAAAAAAATCTTTGTTTAAAAGCTTACCAGCTTCTCGCTGATAAATACAGTTTGCCGCCGGTAAAAATGCACTTGCATAAAATCATTCCAATCGGAGCAGGATTGGGCGGAGGCTCCTCTGATGCGGCCAATACGCTGATATCTTTAAATAAATTATTTCGACTAAACCTAAGCGACCAGGATTTGGAGAATTATGCCATTGAACTCGGAAGTGATTGCCCTTTCTTTATTCGTAACAAAGCCATGTACGCGACTGAAAAAGGAAACATCATGGAGCCCATCAGTCTGAAATTAAAAAATCTCTACATCGTCATTGTAAAGCCGCGTGTACACGTAAGTACCGCGGAAGCTTATGCCGGAGTTAGTCCGCAAAAAAAATCAACAAGCCTCAAAGAACTTGTCCGGCTTCCGATTGAGAACTGGAAAGACTGCGTTGAAAACGATTTCGAAAAAAGTATTTTCGAAAATTATCAGGGAATACGAAATATCAAAAACAAACTCTACAAGTTTGGCGCTGTATATGCTTCCATGAGTGGCAGCGGTTCTGCTGTGTATGGACTTTTCAAAGAAGAAAAAAATCTCCGCGCCTATTTTCGCAGTTGCACAGTTTGGCACGGAAGACTTTCGTAGTTGTTCGAAGTTCAATGTTCGAAGTTCAATGTTCGAAGTTCGAAGATCGAGGTTCAAAGTTCAAGGTTAGATACTTAAGAATCACAACTAACAACTAACAACTAACAACTAACATCTAACATCTAACATCTAACATCTAACATCTAAAATCTAACACCTAACCACCAAGCACTAACCACTAACAACCAACAACCAACAACCAAAGTTCACTCCTCCCCTTGCCTGAATACAGAACTAAAGAGATCCTTAAACTTAAGTCCCTTGGTGAGGTTGTTTTTGCTGAGCAATGAAAATTCAGCTAGACCATGAAGCAGGAATTCCATGAAAAGCAGTTTCTCTTCTCCTTTGATTTTCGGGTGATACTTTTTTACAGTTTCATCCAGACCCGGAATAGAGAACAATAGTTCCTTGTAGTTCTTTTCGCTGAGATCATTGAGCAAATCGATTTCATTACCGGCAGCAAACCAGTCGATGATTTCCTGGTAAGGATTGGCTTCCTTTTTCTTTTTTAATTTCTCGGGATTTGGAAAATAATGTGTGAACTGCGCACGGATGGCTTTGCCGATGAGATTTTGAGCAACGATCATTGTCCCTTCCTGTTCTCCTTCGTAAACCAGCTCAATTTTACCTGTGATGGATGGAATAACACCCCAGAAATCTGAAATCCTGATCCCGGCTTTTTCTTCTCCATTGATAAACATTCTGCGTTCCGCGGAGCTAAACAGATTTTCATACCCTGAAATCGTCAGTCGTGCTGAAACACCGCTTTTCGGATCAACAAATTCACTTTGCCTTGCTTCAAAAGCAATTTGCTCTAACAGATTCTCCGCAAGTTCAGACGATGAAATATTTTGTTTCTGATTCGATGTGAGTGATGCCTCCTGCAAAGTAATCTGACGGGAAGTCTGTATATCTTTCGGATAATGTGTCAGGATCTGACTTTCTATTCTGTCCTTTAATGGTGTTACAATAGAACCACGGTTTGTATAATCCTCAGGATTCGCAGTAAACACAAACTGAATATCCAAAGGCAAACGCAATTTGAAACCACGGATTTGAATATCTCCTTCCTGGAGAATATTAAACAAAGCTACCTGTATCCTTGCCTGCAAATCCGGCAATTCATTAATCACAAATATTCCACGATGTGATCGGGGAATCAAACCGAAATGTATAACACGCTCATCAGAATAAGGTAATTTTAAATTAGCGGCTTTGATCGGATCAACATCACCGATCAAATCAGCGACAGATACGTCCGGTGTCGCTAACTTCTCAGTATATCGCTCGTCGCGATGCAACCATCCGATCTCCAGATAATCGCCATGAACAGCGATCAGATCCTTTGATACCCTGCTGATCGGATGAAATGGATCATCATTGATCTCAGAGCCTTTGATGTATGGAATATACTCATCCATCAATCCGGTCATGAGTCTGGCGATTTTTGTTTTCGCCTGACCACGTAAACCCAGAAGCAATATATTATGACGAGAAAGAATCGCTCGTTCTATATCCGGTATCACTGTTTCATCATAGGATTGGATACTTTCAAAGATCTTCTCACGCTTCTTCAATTTCAAAATCAGGTTATCCCTCAACTCCTCATGGATCGGCTTACTTACATAACCCGAAGCTTTCAATTCACCCAATGTTTTAATTTTCAATAATGAATTTGTCATATGTCCTTTTATAAATTATTATTGTTCACAGTCCTTTTATAGTGTTTTTCTTTCAATCAAACTCAAACCAATCATTTTTTATCCATCACAGTGATCACTCTAATCACTTTATCAAAGTCTCTTTTTCCTGTTCTTCTCAAAATCTTCAAGAACAAATTCACCAAGTCCTTTCAAAGATGTATAATATGCTTTACCTCCATTTGCCTCGGAAAACTCATGGATGAAAGTCCGCAAATATGGATCTTCTGCAACCATGAACGTAGTGATGGGAATTTTTAATTTTCTGCAGGAACTGGCAAGGTTCAGACAGCGATTCACAATTCTCCGGTCCAGACCAAAACTATTTTTGTACAATTGTCCGCGTTCAAGCATGCAACTTGGTTTACCGTCGGTGATCATAAAAATCTGTTTGTTCGGATTTTTACGACGACGGAGTAAATTCATCGCGAGTTCAATGCCTGCAGGAGTATTGGTATGATAAGGTCCTACCTGCAAATACGGCAGATCTTTCACTTCAATTTGCCAGGCATCATCACCAAATACCAATACATCCAGAGTATCCTTAGGATAACGTGTTTTGATAAGTTCGGCCAATGCCATTGCCACTTTTTTTTTATTTTTAATCCGGTCCTCCCCATACAATATCATGTCATGATAAATGTCTATCATCAATACAGTAGAAGTTTAAACCTTTTGATCCATTTCCATCAA
>CAYMMN010000160.1:0-7323 GCA_964391495.1 uncultured Flavobacteriales bacterium
AAATAATCATTTGAAAATCTCCTCAACGTTTCATGTTTGTTATTGCATTCATTCGCATAATTTTTAAAAGTGGAAATATTCCAATTAGTAATGAAAGAATCATTACTATTAAAGCTTGCGTTAAAAATATTTGTGAATCAACACTTGCAGGCCAGACGGCATCGAATCCGAAATTCTTATACGCCTCCGCCATGCTACCATAAAATTTAATGGGATGTAGTTCAAAATAACGAACTACAGGGTAGCTTAAAAGCAATCCTGCAATTGTACCAAGGATGGAGATCAGGATAGTTTCACCGGTAAGCATCAGTGCAAGATGAAATCTTTTCATTCCGATTGCGAGCATCATACCGAGTTCGTATTTTCGTTCTGCTAACATCATGATTACTGTTCCAAATATTCCAAATGCAATGAGCAGGTAGAGAACACCGATAAAAATGTAAAAGTTGACATTGTCAGCCCTGATGTGTCCTTCGATATCCGGCATCATTTTTTTCCAGGTCAGGACTTCTACTTCTTTTCCTGTTTTTTGAACCAATGAATTTTCCGTTTGCTCCAAAAGTGCAGGTGAGGAGATATTGAGAGCGATAGTTGTAATCCGGTTTCCGGCACTTAAAAATGTTTGTGCATAGGATAAGGGGAGGAATACAAGTGATTGATTCAATTGAGGGGAGCCAAATCTGATAATTCCACTAACAGAGTATTTTCCGGCAGCTGTGTTTCCCTGGTAACCCTGACCTAAAAGAATAAGTGTGTCATTAACTGAAATTTGCAAACGCTTGGCCAGGCCTTCTGCAATTAAAGCATCACCTTTATGATCATTGAAATATGATCCCTTAATGAGCTTCTCTTTTAATCCGGTCAGACTATTTTCAGCTTCCGGTTGTGTTCCAACCAACATGCAGCCTACTGTAGCTTTTTCTGAAGATGCTAATATGAATGATTCAATCCTCGCAACTGAACCGGTAATATTTTTTACTTTCTGAAGTAAATTTATTTTTTCTTCGGAATATTGAATGCTGTTTTCAAGCGTTTGTTCATTCCAGTATCCATTTTGGTGGATTTGGATATATCCGCTATAAAAACTCACCACATTTTTAACGAGGTTATCAAAAACACCTTTTTGCAGCGACTTCATGGTAACTGCAAGAAGGACTGCAAACGCTACAGAGGCCATTGTAATAAAAGACCTTCGTTTATTTCTCCAAATATTTCTCCAAATGAATCGAAATATCATTCTTTTATTCTTTGCATATTCTGACTGGAAAAGAAACTATCATCAATTGGGTTATCAAACTGAAGAGTATGGTAAATTAGAATTGTCTTGTTGCCTTTTTTGTCAGCGGGTACCATTTCCATATATGATGGAAGTAATCTGCCGCCAAGTACTTTGATATCTCCGGCGATCATAGTATTAATTAATTCATTCTCTTCATCGTAATATTCGGCTTTCAGAATCAATTGGTCTTTCTGATCGATCCATAAAATGACTTTTCCCCATATAATTGCAGCTTCAGGTTTTGGTATCATCTGAATTTTAAAGCAGATCCGGTTGTCAATCTCTTCGGTGTTGACTATTGATTGGTTATAGTCTTCGACAATGCTTGCTTCCTTCACAAGATCATCATTTGTGAAATCTGTTCCCATCCAGCTTTGATTCATCATTGATGGAGGCAACTTGATATTTCGTTCAATCGACGGGATCCAGTTCCAAACTTCCTTTTTTCGCTTTAAGAAAACAATCCCTTTGTCTTTTGCAGGTTGTGTAATTAATATCATTGCGAAATCGTTACCCTTTGTCCAGGATTTCAGCTTTAATTCTCTGGTCCAGCCTGGCCTCACAATCTTAATTGTCATCAGGGATTCTGAGCTTTTCCCTTTTGCTTTCGCATCTGCAATCCTTATAATTTCTTTTGCATCCTGGGCGCAAAGCGTCAGAAAACTAATGAGTAGTTGAAGTAATGTTATAGTGGATGCGATTCTTTTCATTTTTTTTCAGTGCAATTAATTGAGATTTAAAATTGAATTGCAATTTTTCTGAATATTGTCATTCGTTTTTGGATGAAACAAACGAGCGAATCTTGTTATGTTAAAAAATCAAATTGTAAGCTGAAAAATCCTGAATTTGTCAGAACAAGTTAGGTTTTACAGATTGAAACAGGAATGATTAAGTTCATGGAAAGCTGTGATTGTAATCAGAATTTTTGTCTCTCAGAAGTTTCATTTTAGACAAGAATTTTGAGAACTGAAATATTGCGGAATCTGATCAGCAAATCAAATGTTGTATTCAAACAGAACAGACGCGGCCAAAAAACTGATCCCGTTTCTCAATAAGTACAAAGATTCGGATGGTGTGGTTGTAGCATTGCCCAGAGGTGGCGTTCCTGTCGGTGCTATAATTGCAAAGGCTCTTCATCTGCCGCTTGAGCTTTTACTGGTAAAAAAAATCGGCCATCCTGAAAATAGTGAACTTGCAATAGGTGCAGTGAGCCCGGATGAAGAAATTCTGGATCGACAATATGGTATTGATAGAAGTTATTTCATTGCTGAATGTGAAAAAATCAGGAGGAATTTAAAGGAAAAATATAAACTCTATTTTGAAAGGCAACTCATGCCTGATTTTTCAGGACGATTGATAATTCTGACAGATGATGGTATTGCAACAGGATTTACGATTCGCCTGGCCTTGCAAATTCTCCGAAAAAAGAACCCTCTGAAATTAATTTTGGCAGTGCCTGTCGCACCTCCTGACACTATTCGAAGTCTGAGGACAATAGCTGATGAGGTAATTTGTCCACAGCAGCCGTCAGAATTTATGAGTATCGGACAATTTTATGAGGATTTTTCGCAAGTGAGCGATGAAGAAGTAACTCGATTGGTCCGAAGTAGCCAAAGTAGCCAATAATCGATCTGGCAAACAACGTAATTTTAGTTCTGAATCATACTTTTTTCTTTTTGATCGAATGAAGTGCATTGTTTTTTATATAAAAATAAACTGTTAAATGAAATGATAGAAATCATTCTTTTCGAAAATTCCTTTTGTTTCAATATTCTTTATAAGAGGTAACTTTATAGGGAAATTTAAATACTGAAATCATGAAAAAGGAACAGGAAAAGCAAATCGGATTGTGGCTTGATCATGCAAAAGCTCATTTTATTGATGTGAGTGCTGAATCTCCTGTAATACAGACAGCTTATTCATCTCTTAACCCTCATGAAAGGGAAGCTGGTGAACATGGATCAGGAATCAGACTTGGCAATAATCGGTCAACCAACAATGAGTACCAAAATCACAACCGCGAAAAAGACGCTTATCGCGAATTCTACAAAGTACTTTTAAACCGGTTGAAGAACTACGATAGTATTTTTATGTTTGGTTCAGCTGAAGCTAAAGATGAACTACACAATTTGATGAAAACAGATCATCATTTTGATGCAAAAGAAATTCATATAGAATCATCTGATCATCTGACCGAGAATCAGATGGTAGCCCGGGTTCTGAAATATTTCAAAAATTAGGATGTAAGTAAACCCCGCATTCTAATTAGTCAGACTGCTATGATCAGTTGGTCAGTAAAGAAATTTTGTTCTTAGACTATTATTCGTATATAATTAATTTAAACTGATCCGGGAATCCACAGATGTCTCGTCCGGCATTTTATATCATTAATGCGATTACCATTTATAGAATTCTCGCTGCGCCGGTATTGATCTGGTTTATTTATAGCGGCAATTTGGAATTGTTTAAATGGTTATTAGGTATTAGTTTTTTTACGGATCTGATTGATGGTTTTCTGGCTCGCAGATTCCATGTGGAAAGTGTGATGGGTACCCGACTCGATTCAATTGGTGATGATCTCACTATACTTGCCGGATTTATTGGCATGTATTTTTTCAAGCACACTTTTTTTATGGAACAGCTACTTTGGTTTTATTTATTGGGAGGATTGTTCGTGATCCAAACGATCATGTCTTTTATTCGCTATGGAAAAACCACAAGTTTCCATACAGTACTTGCGAAAACCTCAGCCATTTTGCAGGGTAGTTTTATGCTGTTATTGTTTTTCCTCCCTGAACCGATCTATATTTTGTTCTATGTGACGATTGCCTGTACCGGTTTGGAATTATTTGAAGAGATTGTTCTCACGTACATTTTAAAGGAGTGGAGAGCAAATGTTAAGGGATTGTATTGGGTTGTTAGGGAAAAAAAATTGTCCTCCTGAATATTTCATTTTTTTTGGGAGAAATCCAGGTTAAATTAGCTCGGGCTCCTTCATATAGTAGCGCTTTATATAATACGGCCAACGATTGCTTTGATTGGAGCCCATATTCAGTATTTAATTTACCCAAAATGGTGTTTTTTGCTAAAATAGAGGCTTAAATTTTCGGATTAGTATTTGCTTTTAAAAGGATTCTTACTACATTTGCATCCCTCAAAAAACTGAGGGGAATCCAAAAACGTTAATTTTCAAGAAAATGTACGCTATTGTAAACATCGCCGGACAGCAATTCAAGGTTCAGAAAGATCAGACAGTGATCGTTCACCGTCTCGGTGGAGAAGAAGGTAAAAAGCTGGAATTCAGCGACGTAGTGCTTGTTGACGACAACGGCAAAGTGAAAGTTGGAGCTCCTACTATTAAAGGTGCGAGTGTTTCAGCTAAAATTCTGGGCCACGTTCGTGGAGATAAAGTTATTATCTTCAAGAAAAAGCGTCGTAAAGGTTATCAGAAATCAACTGGTCACCGTCAGGATTTGACGAAAATCCAGATTGAAAGCATCAAAGCTTAATCAGGACAACAGGATTGAATTTCAAAATCATTATCAGAACACATTAAAATTACAATACTAAAATGGCACACAAAAAAGGGGTCGGTAGTTCGAAAAACGGTCGCGAATCACACAGTAAACGCCTCGGTATAAAAATATATGGCGGACAACGCGTTGTTGCCGGTAATATTATCGTTCGTCAGCGTGGTACCCGTCACTTCCCGGGTGAAAATGTTGGTATCGGAAAAGATCATACTCTTTTTGCTTTGATCGATGGTACTGTTGTTTTCAGAAAAAAATTGAATGCAAAGAGTTACGTGTCAGTTGCACCTGCAACAGATCGCGCAGAAGCATAAGCGCTCTTTATTCATTCGTTAAATATTTAAAGCCTTCTCATTGAGAAGGCTTTTCTTTTTGTATTCGGAATGCGAGTGGTTTGAATCATTTATAATCACCTATTCTCGGCCATATTTTTTGCTGGTTATTTTCCTGAGTTTTTAAGATATGCTTTCCAGGGCTTCCAATAATATTCAGTCCATCCTTTTGTTATTCCTTCAAGGTGTTCTCCGGGCACGCCTGAATGTGTCATCTTAATCAAAGCATCCTTTCCGTCCTGATCAAATTGCAAAACCAATACGGAAGGAACTTGAGTATTCTCCCAATTAGCCGCCTGCCAGCTCTGAACAATCAGTTTGCCTTTCACCAACAACAGATTTTTTCCGGAGATATATCCATCCCATGCACTGAATTCAGTACCTGCTTTTTCCGAAATTTTTGCTTTTCCGCCACCGGTTAATAAACTGTGTTCTTTAGAATTGAGATACATTGAATACAACTGCCCTGCAATTTGATTCTTGAAGCGAACCGTTTGAATGATAGCTTTTGCCATGTTGTAATGATTGAATGAAACAGAAATTTGTACTTATAGAATGATGAGGTTCAAATCATGAATATATCAGAACCTGAAATTAACCATTTACGAGTACATTTTACCTCTGTATAATTTAATTAATTTTACATTTGATATCATCAGTATTTCACAACCATAATTCGCAAATATTTCGCTCCGGAAAATAAACACCCACACTCACACCCACACTCACACTCACACTCACACCCACACCCACACTCACACTCACACCCACACTCACACCAACACCCACGCTCATCTTGAACCGTATCGATCGTCTCTTCGGAATCCTGACACTTCTTCAATCACGCAGATTTACAAAAGCGGAATTAATCTCAGAAAAATTCGGAATCAGTATCCGTACTGTTTACCGAGATGTAAAAGCGATAGCCGAATCGGGTATACCTGTTAGCTTTGAAGCATCCAAAGGATATTTTATCATTCATGGATATTTTCTCCCTCCGGTATCTTTTAGTTCAGAAGAAGCCAATTCCTTGTTGTTGATGGAAGCAATTGCTTTGGGTTTTGCTGATAAGTCAATTCAAAAGCATTATGCTTCCGCATTAAACAAGGTAAAAGCGGTTTTACATTCAGGTCAAAAAGAAAAAGTTGAAAAGCTGAGCAGGACAATGCGAATTCAGATCCCTGATTGTTTTAATAATGGATTTGAATATTTGAGCCCGATTCAAAATTCGATCATCTCCGGAACCAAACTTTCTTTAAAGTATAAAAATGCGAAGGAAGAGGTTAGCAAAAGACTGGTCGAGCCAATCGGACTTGTTTTTTATGCCATGAGCTGGCACCTGATTGCATGGTGTCACAAGACAAGAGAATACAGAGATTTTAAAGTGATCAGGATAGTCGACCTGAAAGACACCATGGAGCCATTCAGTATATCCAAACACATGGACCTGAATGACTATATGAAAAAACTTCCGGTTGATTATTAATATCATCTGAAAATTATTTTCAATTTGAAAACAGACTGCCATAGGGTTGTCAGTCACCGGTATTTTCTTTGTCAAAAAAAAGAAAATGAAAATTCTGGAAATGTTATTAAAGGAAATGAATCAGGAGGCTGAAACAACTCAAAAAATGCTAAAGCAAATTCCTGATGACAAGTACGACTGGAAACCGCATGCAAAAAGTATGACCATCCGGCAATTAGCAACACATATTGCAGAGCTTCCAACTTGGGTTAAAATGATTTTGACCAGCTCTGAACTTGATTTTGCAACAAATCCTTACAATCCGGTTGTGATCAATTCTACTTCAGAATTTTTGACGTATGCAAGGACATGTCAGGAAGAAGGTAGAACAAGTTTGGCTGAGGCCAAAGAAAGTCAGTTGAATGACACCTGGGCCCTGCGAGAGGGTGATGTCATTTACCAGAAAGCTACCAAAGCAGAATTTATCAGGATAACCTTTTCTCAGATTGTACATCACCGTGCACAAATGGGAGTTTATCTTCGTCTATTGGATATTCCAATCCCCGGCAGTTATGGTCCGAGTGCGGATGAAAAGGGCTTCTGATTGAATAGGCAGTTATGACTTTTTAGCCCTCTTAAAACCTGGAAATGATCCCGGTTTGAAGAGGGTTTTTGCTTTTTTATTAACCCTATGCTTTATCAAGTCTGTACCCTGTA
>CAYMMN010000161.1:0-7303 GCA_964391495.1 uncultured Flavobacteriales bacterium
GAAAACAGGATCTCTATCCCGGAAATTCCTGTTTCTGCGTTTCATCTGGGTGATAATAATGATCCCGTAGGTGTTCAATTTATATTTGAGAGTTTTGGAAAGCTAACGGATCAGGATAAATTCTCGTCAAAAAATCAGTCCATTCTGAAAGTAATGGACAATCGGCCGGATATCGGCTGGATCGTTTCAGATATTCAGACAGGAAAGAATCATTTCGCAAGTTCAGGACTGGAAAAAATTACAGGATGGACAAAAGAAGATTTTCTGAATGGCGGCTGGGCATTCGGACTTGCCAATATACACAAGGAAGATCTGGGAAGTATTATGGAGGTTTATCAGCGGAATATTGAAAAAAGAATCAAACAACCATTCGTCCACGATCACCTGAATTGGGAAACTCATTTTCGATACAAAAGAAAAAATAAAGGATACGTTAAAATCAAATGCATTACAGGTGTGTTGGAACGTGACGCAAATCAGCAAATTAAATTTCTGATTGTATCATTTACTCCCCGCACAAAAAATACGGCCACCCATAAAGTATTAACTGAAGAAGAACATCAACACGATTCCATACGCATCATTGATGGTAAACCCTATATCAATCTTGAGTTTTTACAAAATCTTCGAAAGAATAAATTGAACCATGATCTTAAAGAGGATTTGCCGGATATCAGCGAAAGAGAATTGGAAGTTCTTTTATTGATGTCAGAAGGTTTGTCTTCCGATAAAATCGCCTCAAGGCTCCATGTAAGTTCACACACTATCAAAACCCATCGAAAAGCCTTGATGAAGAAGCTGGACGCAAAAAATGCAGCTGAACTAATTCGAAAAGCCGAAAAAATGGGCTTTTTTTAAAAATATCTGATCACTACCCCAAAAATAGGGTATTAATTACCCTATATGGGGTATTTCCCACTCTAAAGAATAAGTCCACATTTGTGAGACTTTTCACACTAGCTCCAAATTATTCTAGCTTTTCTGAAGCCCGGGGGACGCAGCCTCCGGGCTTTATTTTTTCAAGATATTGCTTTTTAACGTTTTATAAGCTTCTTTTTGAGAACAGATGAAATTCCTTGTTTATCAACCTGAATTATCGTCTTTAAAAAATACAAGAGAAGAAATTCATATCCGCCATTCACCCTGATAAATCGACCCTTGGATCCTGAATAATACCCGGTTTACCAATATTGATTGACCTTCGACTTTCCGAAAGCTACTTTGCGTTCATAATCAACATCCCCATGACAGCAATCGAAATCCAAGACTTCATACATGTGTACAGCATGTTCTCTTTTCGAAATGGAACAAAAGAGCCGGGAATCATCATCAATAAATACAATCTGATACTCTCTGAAATTGAATATTACTTTATCCCTCAATTACATATGCAGGCCTACAAGACCGCCTTTGAGAAATACGATAAAGAAACATGTGCACGCCTGAGTGTAAAAACCAATCTGGAGGATATTCTGAATATTCGTCCTGTTTCCCTGAGCGATTATAAAATCATCATGCAATTGCTCGAAGAAAGAAACCAGCGACTCAACTCGAACAAATAAAATTTGGCTATATTTTTATGAGGTGAAAAATCCCCCACGGCTATGGGGGATTTTTTTATTTACCATGTTTTTCTATCACTTTACCAAGTACGATTTTATAGTTTATTAACCTGCAGATAATGTGATTTTGCGTGTTTTTTTGTTACTTTGTTTCCCTGCTGGAAGCCAGCGTTTATAAGGCTTTCAGCGTTTTACCAACAGTGAAACACTTAACAACAAATACATGACAACACACTACAAACCATTCGCAAATCCCCCGTTTAATTTTGTTCAATGGTGCACTTGGATGATGTTTTTATTTTTCATCAACATTTCCATTTTCTCATTTGCGCAAACTGCGCCCGCTGTACAAACGCTTCCGTACACTCAAAATTTCGGAACAACCACTTTTACAACCATGCCCGCGGGTACTGCTGCATGGAATGGATTAAGTGGTGCAGCGATCAGTTCACAAGCTGCTGCTGAAGCAAGTGCTCCATCCGGTAACGCAACTGTTGCAGTGGCAACCGCAGCACAGACTGGCGGAGGTTGTTATGGTTTTATGACTGGTGCCAACGCACGCTTTTATATCCAGACAAGTAGCAATACAACAAATGGCGTGAACCAGCTTATCACTTCTGTAAACACTACCGGTAAAACCAATATCACTGTAGCATATACCGTTGAAATTATCAGCGCTCAACCACGTACAGTAGGTGTGGTTATGCAGTACCGTATTGGAAACAGCGGTGCATGGGCAACAGTTGTAGGTACAGGTAATCCTGCCAGCCAGGCCGGCGGAACTGCAGGAGTTATTGCAACTCCATCCCTCACACTTCCATCCACAGCTGACAACAAACCTGAGGTTCAAATCCGTTGGGCCACATGGCGTGGAACTCAAACAGGAAACAGTTCCGGTATTGCGATTGATGATATCTCTATCAATGGAACAACTGCTCCTCCGACTATTTCCACCTCCACTGCGAGTCTCCCGTCTTTTGGAAACGTCCTCGTTGGCGCAACTTCTGCTGAACAATCTTATACAATTCAAGGATTAAATCTTACGGATCCGATTGTTGTAACTGCACCAACTGATTATGAAGTTTCCCTTACAAGTGGCAGTGGATTTACTACTTCATTTTCTGTTGCTCCAACATCAGGAACAGTGGCAACAACAACAGTTTTTGTACATTACAAACCAACTTCTGCCGGCTTAAACAGCAATTCCATCAATCATACTTCAACCGGAGCAACTCCGGTTACTGTTTCTGTTTCCGGAACAGGAACAACCTGTTCTTCTCCAACGATTACCCCTGGCGGACCAACTTCGTTTTGCACAGGTGGTTCAGTTGTTCTCACCTCCAGTGCCGGTGCTTCCTATTTATGGTCAAATTCAGAAACTACACAAAGCATCACTGTATCCAGCTCGGGCTCTTATACTGTAACAGTTGATGACGGAGCAGGCTGTACCGCAACATCATCACCAACAGTTGTTACAGTAAATTCATTTGGCGTTTCCGGCACTTTATTTTCAGAAAACGCGGGTACACCACTTGCAACTACAGTGGTAAACTCTTACACAGGCTGGCAAAATCAGGGCATCTATTCCTACAGCAGTTCTACAACTCCTCAAGCTGATGTTCGTACAACAACTGCATCCAGTGGTTATAGCGGCGCCAGTGGAGGTGGAAATATCTTTTTAGGTTTCAGCACGCTGCCTGTTTCAAGTGTACGGGATTTCACCATTGCAGGCATTAATACTCTCCACTATTCCGGTCTTACCTTGTCATTTGGTATGTTGAGATCACCGGCTACTGATCCATTGACAGTTGAAGTAAGTGATGATGGAATCAACTGGACACCGCTTAGCTTTACTCAACCACCTACCACAGGTTGGACACTTATTACTCCCACAGGAACCATTCCTGCTACTGCAAATCTGAGAATCCGTTTTTCAAAAGGACAAAACGCGACACAATTCCGTCTCGATGACATCAAATTAACCGGTTCAGCGAATCAACTTGAAATTACCGCTACAACCCCAACAACTTTTTGTGATGGACAATTCGCGGTTCTTGTTTCAAATATCCCAACCGGCAACTCCTGGTCACCGGATCCTGCTTTCACTCAGGCGATAAGTGTATACACAGCCAACTCCTTTTATACCACAGTGACTGACGGAAATGGTTGTACAGCCGTTTCAAACGTTATCACCACTACTGTGAATCCGTCACCAACTGTTTTTGCAACCACAACATCCCCTTCTTGCTGGATGGGATCAGATGGTACAGCAACAGCCTTTGGAAGCGGAGGCACTGCTCCACTTTCTTATTCATGGAACACCAGTCCGGTTCAAACGACTGCCTCAATCACAGGACTTCTCGCAGGAGATTATACAGTGACTGTTACCGATGCAACAGGATGTACAGGAACGGCAATTGGTTCCGTTGTTGACGGTGCACAGATCACAAGCACTACTTCTGCAACGGATGCTTCATGCTATGGTTTATTGGACGGAACTGTTACCGTTTCGGGAACCAGTGGTGTTGCGCCTTATACTTATGAGTGGGACGTGAATAATCTTTCCGGATTACCATTCTCTGTTACTGTTACCCCTAAAACTGCAGCACATCCTTATTTTGGAATAGGTCATCCGAGTGGATATGTAATTGATGGCGTTGAAGGAAAAGAATTGACTCTTGTACGCGGGATCACTTATTACTTTGATGTGAATGCTACCGGATTTCCATTCATGATCACAACAAGTCCTACCGGTGGTGATACTCTTAGTATCATCAATTCCGGTGTGACCAATAATAAACTTCAGGCGGGAATTCTCACCTTCACCCCATCTGCTTCCCTGCCTTCTGTAGTTTATTATAATTGTACCAATCAGTTAAATGTTGGTTACAAAATCAACCTGATCAATGGGCCAACAGGCTCAACTCTCACTGGTCTTGGTGCGGGTACTTATAACGTAAAAGTTACTGATGCCAATGGATGCACCGGGGTGAATACAGCAACGGTAAATCAGCCAGGCCTTATCGAAGTAACAACTTATCTTCCTTCAACGTCAGGTTTTGTGGGTGATGTTATTCAGGTGATTGGTAGTGGATTCACAACCGTAACAGATGTACTGTTCAATGGAATTTCTTCACCTTCATTCACTGTAGATAACTATTTCCAAATTACAGCAGAAGTTCCTGTTGGTGCAACAACCGGACAAGTTACTGTCGCAATCGGCGGATGTTCGGGTGTCTCTACAACCCCATTCACGATTATTACCTGTCCTGCTCCAACAATTACTCCAAGCGGGCCAACAACTTTCTGTGCACCCGGTTCTGTGACTCTGTCATCATCATCCGCAGTTTCATACCTCTGGTCAAATAGTGAAACTACACAAGATATCGTTGTTACTACCAGTGGTACATATTATGTAACCACTACCAATGGGGTGGGTTGTACTGCTTCAAGTACGCCGGTTACAGTGGTTGTGAATTCTTATACCGGTTATGCAGGACCTGCGTTTTCTGAAAACATCGGAGTTCCAACAGGCACCCAGCTGGTGAGTGTTTATACCGGTTGGCAGAATAATGGCACATATTCTTATTCAAGTACCTCTGCGAATCTTTGTGATGTGAGAACAACATCAGCCTCTACAGGCTACCTGGGAGCAAGTGGCGGCGGTAACGTATTCTTCGGTACTGCAACTACAAATCCAAGAACTTTTGTCATCAGTGGAATCAACACTCAAAATTATTCAGGTCTTTCTCTTCAATTTGGATTATTAAGAGCGAATGTCGCTGCCTGTACTACCGAAGTGATGACTGTTGAAGTTAGTTCCGATGGCATCAACTGGACTCCTCTTACTTACACACAACCACTTTTGAATGTCTGGACCCTGGTTACTGCAAGCGGAACAATCCCTGCCGTTCCAAATCTGAGTATTCGTTTCTCTAAAACTACATGTGCACAATTCCGTCTGGATGATATTAAAATTCTCGGTACCACCAGCAGCGTTTCTATCAATGCAACCGGAGCAACAAATATTTGTGACGGCCAAAGTGTTCGACTCATCTCAAGCATTCCTACAGGAAATACCTGGTCGCCGAACGGTCAAACAACAATCCACGCAAACGCGAATACAAGCGGAACTTATTTTACAACAGTTTCTGATGTGAACGGTTGTACTGCGGTTTCAAATTCTATTGTTGTGAATGTGAGCCCGGCGATTTCGGTTACTACAACTCCTACAAATGTACTTTGTTTTGGAGATGCTAACGGATCAGCACTGGCAGTTGCAACCGGTGGTACTGCACCACTTTCTTATTCATGGAATACTGTACCGGTTCAAACAACCGACAATGCGACCAATCTTATTGCCGGAACTTATATCGTCACCGCAACAGATGCTTATGGATGTACTGGCACAGGATCTGCTATTATTACGCAGCCTGCAGTTCTCGCACTGTCAACTACTCAGGTTAATGTGAGTTGCAATGGAGGAAGCAATGGATCAATTGACCTCACTGTTTCCGGTGGTACTTCTCCATATACTTATGCATGGGGAGGTGGACAAACAACTGAAGATATCAGCTCTTTAAATGCAGGTACCTATACTGTAACAGTAACAGATGCAAATGGCTGTATTGCTACAACCTCAGCAACGATTACTGAACCAACTGCATTGAATTTATCAACCACACAAGTTAACGTAACATGCAATGGCGGATCTGATGGCTCCATCGATCTCACTGTATCAGGTGGTGTTTCTCCGTATTCATATACATGGAGTAATTCCGCTTTAACAGAAGATATTTCAGGACTCGTCGCAGGTACTTATTCTGTAAATGTTGTGGATGCAAACTTCTGTACTGCCAGCACTTCTGTTACCATCACAGAACCGGCTGCAATTGTTATCTCAGGTTTTGCTCCGGGATCAGGAAGCATTGGTACTCCGGTTACAATTTCTGGTAGCGGATTCACAGGAATCACAGATGTACAATTCAATGGAATCAGCGCTACATTCACTGTAGATAACGTAAACCAGATCAGTACTACAGTACCGGCTGGTGCAACTACAGGATTCATCACAGTTGTTGCCGGTACTTGTACTGGTACTTCTGCTACTCAATTTGTAGTGACAGCAGGAAGTGTGACACTGAACATCAGAGCTATTCTCCAGGGATATTATGACATCAACGCAACTCAGATGAACCCTGTATGGGCTAACCATCAACGTACTGATTTAGGAAACGGAAATCCGGGTACTCCTACAGGATCAGAATGTGACCTGGTATTTGTAGAACTCTACGATGCAAGCAATTCTCCTGCATATTCCGATTCAGTGATGCTGGACATGACAGGAAATGGTACCATGACTCTTCCTGCCGCTGCTGATGGAAATTCTTACTACATCTTGATTAAACACCGCTCACACGAACAAACACGCAGCGCAGGAATGGTACTGATGAGCACAACAACTTCCTACGATTTCACAACCGCTTCTACACAGGTTGACGAATCTGCCGGTTACGGTGGTCCTATGATGATTGAAGTTGAACCGGGTGTTTGGGCATTCTTTGCCGGCGATGTGACACAGGATGGTTTTATAGGTGGCGATGATGTTGGACTCATCGATAATGATAATATCAACGGTGTAACCAGTTTTGATTTTGGTTATATCAGCAACGATATTAACGGTGACGGATTCGTTGGGGGAGATGATGTAGGTATCGTCGACAACAACAATATCACCGGTG
>CAYMMN010000162.1:0-7193 GCA_964391495.1 uncultured Flavobacteriales bacterium
GCTTACAGGTTCTGTAGTATAATTCAAGGTGTTGATCACCCACCAGCGATCGAGAACACGATCCGCGTTTTCAACTCCGGAAACGCTGACGAGAGATGGAAGTCCGGTTGGCAGTGGACGATTATTGGGACTTAAAAAAGTATTTGTCGGATAGGTGGATGCCTGTATACTTCCATTTCCACTTCCCGCTGTAGTCACAGAAAACGAAAGCGGGAGATAATCTCCGCTCGCGATATTTCCAAAAGGAAATTCATACAATGAACCCGGCACTCCGGCTCCGGCGTTCCATTGGATAATTCCATAGCCTGCAACCGGATCTGTTTCGCTTTGAATAAATCCGCTCGTACGTGTTATAGCTGTTGATGCGGAATTAAGAATTGTCAGCGTCTTTGAATTCAGATCCAGGTTCTGTGAACCCAGGTCGAGTACACCGGAGGGTGAAGGGTATCCTCCTCCGGTGCTTGTACTGACCTGTAACGTTTTCACACCACTTCCTTCCAATCGCAGGTTGTTGAAAATGGTCGAAGACGTTCCGCTTATGTTTTGTCCGTTACCGTTGAGAATTACCGCGCCTGAGCTTGTACCGAAAATGGAGCTCGCGGCATTGTTCACCCAATCTCCACTCAGGTCAATGGTCCCGGAATTACTAATCACAGTTCCTGCATTGTTCTGCACAGTGCCTTTCACGGTAATTTGTGCACTGCTTGTGAGTGTAATGGAGACGTTATTGTTGGTCAACAATTGAGCGTCACTGTTGCCAATGACAAACAGGAAGAAAAAACAAATAAACAGACAAAACTTATTCATGGGGGAAAACTTTTTCCTTGATAAAAATTTATTACTCTTCATACAAAATCATGATCTTCACTGGAACAGATAAAACATTCGTAGAGTTCGCTGCCGAATTGTAAACCACCACATTTGTGGGATCCACACGAAAATCAAATTCATAGCCGGCATTGAAACTATGACGAGGGTTGACATAACGTCCGGATAGATATTCTGCGAGAATTGTCACCGACAGTATTTTGGTTGATGTCAATCCGTGTGCAATTGACACCGAGCCTCCCTGTACGCTGCTGGTTGTACCGGTAAGTTTGATCATTTTCACCTTCGGAGCGTTGCTTCCCAGTTTTGTATAACCGTTTACTTCCAGCTCTGCCTGTGGTGCCGTAACTCCTACTCCAACTTTGACTGCATCTGCTCCTGTTCCGCCAAGTACAAGGCTGTTGTTTGCCGTTACGCTGGCATTGTATCCAATTGCTGTTGCCTTAGTCAGTGTAGGACTGCCTTGCGCATTGTATCCGAGATAAGTATTGAATGTACCGGTCGTGTTTGAGTTTCCTGTTACGTAACCAATAAAAGTATTTCCGCCTGCAGTAGTATTATAACCGCTTTGATTTCCTACGAACGTATTTGCTGTTGCCGCGCCGGAATTGTATCCCGACTGGAAACCAAGAATTGTATTCGCAGAACCTCCTGCACCAATCAACGCGGCATTGGATCCAAAATAACTATTGTAGTTTCCGGTTGTGTTTGAATTTCCTGCACTCCCTCCCACCATCGTATTTCCAGTGCCTGTTGTTCCCTGGTTTCCGCTGTAAGCTCCGAGATAGGTGTTGAGTGTTCCGGTAGTATTGCTGATTCCCGAAGAGATTCCAACAAACGTATTGCTAACGCCGGTAGTGTTTTGCATTCCGGAATTTGTCCCATAAAAAGTATTGTTGCTCGCGGTGTTGTTCATTCCGCTCTGAAAGCCACTAAATGTGTTATTATTTCCGGCGGCGTTTTGTCTTCCCGCGTCAGTTCCAACATAAGTGTTCCACGCTCCAGTGGTATTGAATTTTCCTGCAACAGCGCCAAGAAATGTATTGCGGTGACCGGTCGTATTATTTTCTCCGGTACTTACGCCGGCGAAAGAATTCCAGTCACCGGTAGTGTTGTCCATCCCGCTTTGAAATCCGATCATCGTGTTGTTCGAAGCAGTAGTATTCGCGTAACCTGCGTTTCTTCCAATAAAAATATTGTTCTGTCCGGTTGTATTGGAAAGGCCTGATTGCGAACCAAAGAATACATTGTATGATCCGGTGGTCAGGCTGGTTCCTGCGATGTAACCGAAAACACTGTTAGAACTTGCGGTATTGTAAAACCATGCGTTACCGCCTGCATAATATCCGAAGAAACTGTTTTCTGATCCGGTAGTTAAATCGGTACCGGCATTGGACCCAACAAGACAATTGTAATTACCAGTTGTAACATCTCCGCCCGCACCGTAACCCAGTCCAACATTATTTCGACCGGAAGTGTTTTGCAAACCGGCGTAGGTTCCAACAAATGTGTTCTCAAATCCGGATGTATTATTCTTTCCACTGTTCGCTCCAATGAAAGTGTTTTCATAACTCACATCAACTTTACCTGACTGATAACCAACATAGGTGTTCAGGTTGGAGTTGTTCTTTGCTCCGGCGGAATCTCCAATCGCAACATTCCACTGACCTGTTGTATACAGAGAGCCTGCGCTTCTTCCCAGGAATACATTCTGCTTAATGTGATCAATTCTTCCGGCTTTGGTATTGTTGACACGAAAATTTAATGGAATGTTATCTGTTGTTCCCAGAAAATTTGTTCCGTCAACTGTTCCGGCATTGCCTGTGATACTCCAGCCTTTGTCGGAACCAAGCAGTTGTCTCCATGTTGTTCCATCATAGTACCAGAAACCAAATGCGTTATCCGTCTGGTAAACGATCATCCCTTTTGCCGAAGCATCAGCAACAGGAAACATTGCTGTACGTTGCGCTTCTGTGAGTCTTGGCGTAAGCAGTCCTTTGTCACTGGCCGTTAAATCCAACAGGGCTTTGTTGTGTGGTGAAGGATTGTTGACACCAACATTTTGAGCGAAGACGGGAAGCGCAATTAAAAGAACGATGATGGTCAAAACAATCATCATGAGCATTAGTTCCAGTCCGGTGGTTCTTCGGATTGATTGAGCAAGATCTGTTTGTGTTTCTGATAAACGGGGTTTGTTAAGCATGGACATGTTGAATGAAAATGATGATTTTGGCTCAAACATAAAGTGTGAACAATCTCTTTTTGCATAGAATTTAGATTGTGGTGATTTGACTTAGTAATTGGCAGATTGGCTGAGAATCTGGTATTTTACAACAGAGTATTCTGAAAATGAAAAAAAATTCAATTTTTCCCGAATTGATAGAACGGTCGAGGCGGTATCATTGGGTAAAGCCAATTAATCAGCACAGGTGCCGGATTCTCAGGAAATCTGCCAATTACAAATATTTTTCCTTCGGAAATTCAATTGTATTATCTTGCCTGTGACGACGACGCAATGTGCCTGTTCCGAAATGTGCTGTCGTTCCGGATCGGTTTTGTTCAATGCTATTCCATGAACCTTCGCCAAAAATTTTTCCTTTCGATTTTTATTGGCCTCGTGTCTCACTTGTTGTGTTATTCTCAACAATCCGGCTATCCAGAAAAGCAATTTTATTTCCGGAGCATATTAACAGAACAGGGTTTATCAAATGGTAACGTCAACAATATCCTGAAAGACAAAAATGGATTTCTCTGGATCGCGACATTGAACGGACTTAACTGTTATGATGGTTCGCATTTCTTTGTGTGGAAAGCTGATCCGGCAAACCCTCAAAAACTATACAACGATGCCGTGTACGGTTTGTGCGAAGGAAACAACAACGAAATATGGTGCTCAACAAATGCCGGCGTGAGCAGGTTCTTCAGGAACTCCAATACATTTAAAAATTATGAACTAAAAAATAAAGCGACAGGAGAACGTATCCTGGGCTCTTCGAATGAAATTGTTCATACTCGAAAAGGAGAAATCGTGACCTATTCTTTCAGTGGTGTATTTATTTATGATTCATTGAAAGATGTTTTTGTTCATTATCCGGAAACCGTTGCCGGAAAAACAATCTCCAGAATGCCCGTTGTCAATAAGTCCTTCCTGGAAGACCCGAACCGGAATGGTATCTGGATGGGAACTTCTGATGGCCTGAAATATTTTGATTTGGATAAGCGGACGTATTTCAGTCATCACAACAATCCGGAACAGCTTCCTCTTTTCAAAGATCATTATTCCGGTCCGATAACTCTCGACAAAAACAAGAATCTCGTATTTGCCGATGGCGATGACCAACGGATTTACATCTATGACTTCTCCTCACGTTCGCTGAGTTCTACATCCCCGCAAAATAAAATCAATAAACCCTTGTATTTTGATTGCATCCTTTCGGATCGCTCCGGGAATCTTTGGATGAGTGTGGAAAGTGAAGTCGTGCTTTATCTGGAGAAAAAATCGGGCAGAACATTTGTAATTAAACACGCGAATGAACGCAGTCATTCTCTGGCTGCTGATTATTTTCTATCCGCGCACCAGGACAGCTCCGGAACAATTTATATTGGCACGGTAAGCGGTATCAGCTACTTTAACCCGGAACATCAGTTTATTTCTATCTATCCTTTTCCGGATTCAGTTTCTCATACTCGTCAATATTATATGCACCAGTTGCTGAATTGCGACAAACAAAACAATGTCTGGTTCGCACCTTCCTATCAGTATTTGTTGAAATTCAATACAGCAGAACAACACTTCGAGGCTTATAATATTCTCGAAAATCTTCGAAAGAAAAAGCCGGGTGATCTTCTTATTAATGCCATGGTCGCTGATTCCAATCGTTTATTCTTCGGGACACTGGATGGAATTCAGGAATACATAGTAGGACAGGACAAATTCAGGAAACTGGATGTTTTTTCGAAAATCGATAGTGTAGATGGAAGGTATATCTTCAGTATGCTACTGACAAAAAACAAAAACCTTTGGTTCAGTAGTCATAAAAATGGATTGTTCTGTTACAATACCAGGACAGGAGAATACAGGCACTATCCTAAAACCGTGACGGACTCTACTGGCATTACAGCTGATTACATCTATTCTATTCTGGAGGATCGCCTTGGTGTTGTGTGGTTTTGCACAGAAAAGAATGGTCTCGTCCGTTACAATGAAAGCAAAGACAACTTTGAATATCCAATAAATAAATCTGATCGAATTGATCAGCATGTTTTCTACAGTTTCTCCCTTGATGAAGATAACAACATTTGGGTGCTGAGTTTTTTAAGTGGCTTAAAAAAGTTTGATCCTCTTGTGGGACGTTTTGATACTACTGTGCATTTCAAGGGTCTGTCAAATTTTCAATACAATCATGTACTTGCGGATCAGCAGGGAAAACTTTGGTTATCGTATTACTCGGAGTATTCAATGGTTGAACTAAAAACCGGTCTTGTAAAAAATTTTAATGTTGGCTTCGCTCGCACCAATAATTCTTATGCAAATTATTCTTGCCTGCTTCCGGATGGCAGAGTCGCTTCCGAGAGCCTTGGTAGTTTTCTGATTTTTGATCCGCTTGCCGAAAACAGACAACACGCGCCGGTAACCATCAGTGGTTTTTCGGATGGAACGAACACCATTCCCTTTCTGAGTTCCGGGCATGAAATAAAATTGAAATCGACGCAGAATTATTTCACGGTGAATTTCGCTTCACTGAACCTTCTTGAAAACAAAGATGTACAATTCGCCTACAAACTGGAAGGAGCCAACGACGAATGGGTATACTGCCGGAATCAGCAAACTGCTTATTTTACAAATGTGACCGGTGGTAAATATCTGTTTCGGGTGAAAATGCAAAACCAGGACGGATCGTGGACTGAAAGCCCTTTTGGTTTGAAAATTGACGTTGCTAAAAAATTCTATCTGACCGTATGGTTTCGTCTTTTACTTGTTCTTGTACTTTTCGGATGTGGAATCTGGTATATCCGGTTATTTAGAAAGAAATTGTTGAAAAACGAAAGTGACAAAGCCATTGCATATTTCGCGAATTCATTGCAGGGAAAAAGTAAGGTCGATGAATTGTTGTGGGATATTACTTATAATGTGATTACCCGGACCAATCTGGTTGATTGTGTTGTGTATTTACTGGATAAAGAAAAAAATGTGCTGGTTCAGAAGGCGGCTTTCGGAAATAAGAACACAGGAGAGAACTACATTCTGAATCCGATAGAAATTCCTCTGGGAAAAGGAATTGTCGGAAGTGTCGCGTTATCCGGAAAAGCCGAAATTGTGAAAGACACTTCCAGAGATCCACGATATATCACAGACGATTCAAAGAGGCTTTCCGAATTGGCGGTTCCGATTATCGCAGATAAAAAGGTAATCGGCGTGATCGATTCGGAACATCCGCAAAGGAACTTCTTTACCCGTCAGCATCTTGAGCTGTTGCAAACAATTGCTTCCATCACAGCGACAAAAATCGTGAAAGCGCAACGTGAACTTGAAATTGAAGAAAAAGAAAAGCGTCTTGCGGATCTCCGCAACCAAATCAGTTATACCAGACAGCAGGCCCTCCAGGCTCAAATGAATCCTCATTTCATTTTCAATTGCCTGAACTCAATCAATGGTTTTATTTTACAGAATGATGTTGGTACCGCTTCAACTTTTCTGATAAAATTTTCAAAATTGATCCGACTGATTCTGGAACATTCCAATGAAAAATCGATAACTCTGCAAAGCGAGCTGGATGCGCTCAGGCTATACATCGATATGGAGGCACTCCGCTTTGGTAAAAAATTCAGTAGTGAAATTGTGGTTGACACAGATGTTATGGCAGACGCCATCAGGGTTCCTCCGCTGATTCTTCAACCATTTGTTGAAAATGCGATATGGCACGGACTTCTTCACAAAGAAAGTAATGGACGTCTTACCATATCGGTTCGGCAAAAGGAGGATTTACTCGAATGTATAATTGAAGATAATGGTGTTGGCCGACAAGCCTCCGCAGAGGCAAAGCCCAAAAATTATTCCGGTCGAAAATCACTCGGTTTGAAGTTGACAACCGAAAGACTTGCGCTCTTAAATCGTGAGGGGAATTCTGATTCATGTGTCCGTGTAGACGATTTAAAAGACGAAACCGGTGCCGCTCTCGGGACGAGGGTTACAATCCGCATTTCTCCGGGGAACCTTTTTACGGAATCTGAAGACCCACAACAATGAAATAAACAGAACGGATAAATTCTTTGCAGGAAGCGAACAAATATTAATTACCATACAAAAAACAGGATGATACGTGCGATAATAATTGACGATGAGCAACAGTGTATTGAAACGTTAA
>CAYMMN010000163.1:0-7193 GCA_964391495.1 uncultured Flavobacteriales bacterium
GGGCATGTATATTGTTACCGCTTCCGGTGGATTCTGTACTACTTCAGATACAGCCATGGTTAATCCTGCCGCAGGTGTTCCGTTGGCAGATTTTACAAGCAATTTTTCTTGTTCCAGTCTGAATGTCCAGTTTACTAACCTCTCGACTGTAACAGGAGGTGCAATCAGTGCATATTCCTGGAATTTTGGTGACGGAGGAACTTCAATTGCGCAGAACCCTTCACACACGTTTGCTGCAGCAGGAAATTACCAGGTGAGATTAATTGTTCAAACTGTCGGTGGTTGTATTGATACACTCATCCGCACACTTCACCTTTCACTCAATCATCCTGTCGCAACATTTACTCCTGCCAATGCCTGTGTGAATGCTCAATTAAATTTTACGGATCATTCTACCTCTCCCAGCACTCTTACCGACTGGACCTGGTATTTTGGTGACGGAAATACATCACCTGTTCAAAGTCCGGCACACGTCTATACAGCTGCAGGAAACTACAATGTTTCTCTTGTTGTACAGAATACAGACGGATGTACGGATTCTGTTACACATGCAGTAACCATCTCCGGACTTCCCAGTCCGAATGCCGGATTAGATCAGACAATTTGCAACGGAGCCTATGCAACACTTACCGGTATTGGTGGTGCAACGCATACGTGGTTTCCTGGAAATGCAACTACCGCGCAGATCACTGTTAATCCCGGAAGTACTCAACCTTATATTTTTACAGCAACAAATATTTATGGTTGTTCCGCGAATGATACTGTTGTGGTTTTTGTACGCAGAGGTCCCAACATAAATGTCAGTCAGAATCGCAGCATTTGTCTGGGTGATTCTACAACCCTTTCGGTGAACGCAAATAATCAGACAACTTTTCTTTGGAGTCCTGGCGGTGCGACTACTTCTCAAATTACTGTTCATCCTTCCGTCACAACCAATTATTACCTCACCGCGACAGATACTGCAGGTTGCCATTCATGGGATACTGTTCGGGTTACCGTGAATCAGCCACCAAGCGCATTTGCCGGAACAGACCAAACAATCTGTATCGGCGATTCCGCGACACTTAGCGGTTCCGGTGGAACGTCTTACTCATGGAATCCAGGTGGTGCATTCACACAACAAATAATTGTGAATCCAATTGTCACAACTACTTATACTTTGTCTATTACTGATACTAATAACTGTTCCGCTGTTGACAGGGTGAATGTGATTGTGAAACCATTGCCTACTGCAAATGCAGGGTTGGATAAGTCGCTGTGTTTACATGATTCTGTTACATTAGCTGCGAGCGGTGGTGCGAATTATTCCTGGTCTCCAGGAGGAGCGACAAGCCAGCAAGTTGTTGTTCACCCGACAACCTCAACAACCTATACAGTACAGGTAACGGATGCGTTTGGTTGCCAGGACACAGATCTTGTATACGTAAGAGTTTTCAATTTACCTTCCGTGAATGCAGGCATTGACAAAACACTTTGTGCCGGAGATTCAGATACTTTAAGGGCTTCTGCAGGACCATTTGTTTACACATGGAATCCCGGAAACGGAAATACTCAGCAATTTGCAGTTGCGCCGGATACAAGTACAAATTACATCGTAAATGTAACAGACACGAATGGCTGTAAGGATACAGATACAGTCAGAGTGATCGTGAATGCACTTCCAATTGTAAGCGCGGGACCCGACAGGTACATTTGTTATGGCAATCAGGATACACTAAAAGCCAGCGGAGGTTCATCCTATCTCTGGGCACCGGGCGGATCTACTTCTCAGCAAATTATTGTCGCACCGGACTCTGACCAGGTATATGTTGTAACAGTGACTGACACGAATTTCTGTGTGAACAAGGATACTGTCCGTGTTTTTGCCGACACCCTGATTCTCGCCGAAACATTTAATGTAAACGCTATGTGCTTTGATTCTGCCCAGGGTTCTGTTGCAGTTGTAGCATCCGGAGGAACTTCTCCTTTTACTTATTCATGGACACCCGGTCCATATCAAACAAGTGAAGTCACCAATTTACATGCAGGTGATTATACTGTTACTGTTACGGATTCGTTTGGATGTACGCTTACCATGTCAGCAACAATTTCCGAACCTCCTGCACTTCACCTCAGCACGAGTTTACCCGAAACAATATGTATTGGCCAGGAATCTATTCTCCATGCCAGCGCTTCCGGAGGAACACGACCCTATGCATTCACCTGGAACACTGGAGATCATGCCGACTCTATCCTCGTTTCTCCAACTGTAACAACAGAGTATGTTGTTTCATTGGTTGATTCAAACAATTGCAGAGTTTCTCCGGATTCAATTTTGATAACGGTTCATCCACCTCTCTCTGTTGTATCCGATATAACTCCGGAAATTTGTTTCGGTGAAACAGCAACCGTCAACGCAACCGCAGGAGGAGGCAATGGCGGACCTTATCAGTATTCCTGGAACGACAGCAGCATCCTTGTCGCGTCTTCAACAGTTGCACCGGAACACGATTCTACTTTTATAGTTACAGTCCGTGACGGTTGCTCACCACTTATTCAGGATACGGTGAGTATTATTGTACATCCCTTACCTCTTGTAGATTTTCTCCCACACCAGATCCAGGGATGCATGCCTGTTTCTGTTGATTTTCAAAATTACTACCCTCAATTAACCGGATCAACTTATTCCTGGGATCTCGATGATAATACACTTTCCACTGATTCCAATCCATCACATGTTTATGAAAATCCGGGTAATTACGATATCACTTTATCCATAGTGAGTCCTGAGGGTTGCAAAGATTCGGTAACTGTTGAAAATACAGTCATTGTTCATGGATATCCAACAGCCGGATTTTATCAGAGCAGTAACGTTGTCTCCAGCTATCATCCTGAAATTTTCTTTAATGATAATAGCATCGATGCTGCATTCTGGGAATGGGATTTTGGAGACGGCTCCACCGCTTCAACAGAAGCGAGTCCCTCTCATATCTATCCTGATACAGGGATATATACTGTTCGCCTGATTGTCACCAATGATGGGGGATGCACAGATACAATTTACAATACACTCAGAGTTGAACAGGAATTTGCACTGTATGTTCCCAATGCATTTACTCCAAACAAAGATGGCATAAACGAAGGTTTCATCGGGCAAGGAATCGGATTTGTCGATTACGATATGTGGATCATTGATCGTTGGGGAGTAAAAATATTTCATTCGGTACGCGCTGACATGCCATGGGATGGAACTTATTATGGGAATGGAAATCTTTGTCAGAACGATGTGTATGAATATATCATCAATGTCCACGATTATACGGGAAAACTGCATCGTTATATCGGACATGTGACGCTGGTTCGTTAATCACATCATTAATTAGTGAGAATTATTTTTTTGAATTAGAAATATTCAGAATGATGAAGATCTTCTCTTCCCTCCTTTTCTGCTGTATTTTGCAATTGGCAGCTGCACAAAATCCTATTCCAATACCCACAACTCTTTCTGGAACCACCTTTCAACTTTCGGTACATAGCGATAGTGTTCAGTTTTTGAATGGAAGAAAAACGTATACGAATGGATTCAACAATTTCTCTTATCTCGGACCAACCCTGATTCTGAATAAGGGTGAATTTGTAAGTCTGGATGTAAACAATCAACTCAATGATACAACAACTGTACATTGGCATGGACTGCATGTGCCATCCATCGCAGATGGTGGCCCTCATACAGTCATTCTTCCCAACTCAAACTGGCAGGCACAATTTGAAGTGAAGAACAATGCAGCTACGTATTGGTATCATCCGCATCTTCACATGCGGACGGGAGAACAAGCGATGCGTGGAGCCGCCGGAGTCATCATTGTGCGGGATAGTTTTGAAGCAACTTTAAATTTGCCTCGCAGTTATGGTATTGATGATTTTCCGCTTATTGTTCAGACGCAGCAATTTGATTCGAGCAATCAGATTCTATGGAGAGGGATGAATGACAGCATTATACTTGTAAACGGCACCACCAATCCGCAACTCAATCTTCCTGCACAGGTTGTCAGACTCCGCTTACTGAATGCCGCGCAAGGAAGGAGTTTCAATTTTGGTTTCTCCGGAAATCATTCATTCTCCATTATAGCAAGTGATGGCGGATTGTTGCAGGCTCCGGTGAATTCAACACGCCTGCAGCTTTCACCGGGAGAAAGAGCAGAAATTCTTATCAATCTACAGTCTTTGATCGGTCAGCGAATTTATTTAATGAGTTATGCTTCGGAATTCGCCATGGGTGTTCAGGGAGGAGCTTTGATGACGGGAATGGACAGTACCATGGAAAGTCCCCTAAACGGTGTTGACTTCAACATCCTTCAAATTGATGTGACTCCTCCCCTTCCTCCTGGAATTTTCTCCATCCCGTC
Source organism: uncultured Flavobacteriales bacterium (assembly GCA_964391495.1). Taxonomy (GTDB): domain Bacteria; phylum Bacteroidota; class Bacteroidia; order AKYH767-A; family 2013-40CM-41-45; genus JADKJP01. The sequence continues at coordinate 4,386 of CAYMMN010000163.1, forward strand.
TTCTCTTGCAAATTTTACTCCTTTGATTGAATCACAATCTGAGGAAACCAGATGGATTACGATCACACCGCAAAGCAGTACATCTTTTAGCGGTCCATTCTTTTTCAATGGACAAAGTTTTGATATGATGCGAATTGATTATACGATTCCCCTTGATCATACTGAGATCTGGACAATTTCCAATCAAAGTATGGTTGCCCATCCTTTTCACATTCATGATGTACAATTCTTTATTCTTGACAGAAACGGAGTTCCTCCTCCGTTACATGAGCAAGGGTTTAAAGATGATGTACTGATACTTCCGAATGAATCAATTCGACTCATCATGAAATTTGAAGATTATGCAGATCCGATGATTCCGTATATGTTTCATTGCCATATTCTGATGCATGAGGACGATGGAATGATGGGACAGTTTATTGTGAGTTCAAACAGTGGGATTCAGGATCGGGAGTCAGAAAATCTTTCAGATATTTTTCCAAATCCTGTTGAAAGCGGAATGTTACATGTCCGACTGCCAAAGGAAAAATCCGGTATGTGTTGTAAGCTTGATGTCTTAAATACAATCGGAGGAGTTGTCCATACTGAATCGAAAATGATTCTTGCGCCCGAAATAAATCTGAACCTTGCTTCTCTTCCTGCCGGCTCTTATTTTTTAAAACTGGAATTTCCCGACCAGATACTCACGCAGAAATTTATAAAGACAAAATAGTTTCTGATATTTTTTAATCAGGACAAAGGCTGGAGTTTTCCGTTCTGCTCGTGCAATTGGTGAACAATTCCATCCGCCAGTCCAATTTGTGGAACAATTATTTCATCGATCCCGGCAGCTTTCATCACTCCAAGAAAAATCTTTGCGGCAGGTACGATTACATCCGCTCGATCCGGGTTGAGTCCCCAGATTTCCATTCGTTCTTCCACAGAGTGAATTTTCATTTCATCATACAGTTCTTTTAAAACGGAAAATGATAATGGTTTATCTTTTTTCCCAAGCATTTTAAAAATCTTATTGATATTTCCACCGGAACCAATTGCTGTGAGCGGACCATGGTTTTCGGAAATTCTTTTAACCCAACTTTTGAATTCTTCCCATTGTTCTTTGGTGCTCTTTCCTTGCAACCAACGCAGGGTTCCGATATTAAAAGACTGTGATGCGATACAATCGCCCCGGTCGAATAATGTCAATTCTGTACTTCCGCCACCAACATCTATATATAAATAACATTTATCGTGATCAAGTTCCTCCTCGACATGATTCGAATAAATGAGTTCCGCCTCCTCCTTACCTGAAATGATGTCAATTTTTAATCCGCATTCCTTTCGAATTTGTTTCACTATATCTTCCCCGTTTGCAGCTTCACGCATGGAAGCCGTGGCGCAGGCACGATAAGCAACCGGCTCATATACATCTATGAGTAATTTAAATGCGTGCATTGTTTTCTGAAAACGGTCCGCTCTTTGAGTGGAAATTTTCCCTGAATTGAAGACATCTTCTCCAAGGCGCAAAGGGATGCGGATCAATTCACCCTTTTTAAAATGTGTAGCACCATGTTCTTCTACAACATTGCAGAGCAAAAGTCGAACTGCATTGGAACCAATATCAATAGCGGCGTAACGAAACAAATTACAATGAGATAAGAAGGTTGAATGATCTGAACTGGAAGGCTTCGGGTTCAGGATGATTTTTCCATTACCTTTTGCCGCGAATCAAATTTATAAATACCTGTCGGATATTTACCCATTCGTTTATTAACATTGTGTGAACAATACGGGGCATCAGACATGATTCGTCCGAAGGGTCAGGAGTTAAAGGTTTCATTGTGCTGATACTGCACTATTTAACCAGAATTGCGAGAGGAATTAGCTGGTTTGAAATTTTAAGTCCGGCCTTTTTGACCGCGGCTTCATTCAATTCAAACTTTTGTTTCCCATCAACATTTACAAGATTAATACCAGCACCTTTGCCGCTCATTTCATTTCCGTCAGTGATCAATAAAATGTGTTTGGCATTGGCGATTTTTGTCAGCTCCGGTAAATCTCCTTCATATTCAGTTGACACAAAAAGGATCTGACAGTTTTCGATTTCTTCCAGAGTATTGCAACTTTTCACGGAAATGCTTTTGTCACCTACGGATTTCCCATTAGTAACTGAAACCAATTCCTGTTGCATCGGTGAATAACCATATATCCCAACTACAAATTGATTTTTAATAGTATTATCCGGCCAGCTCAGGTATTTGGTAAAAGAATAAATATAGATGGCCTCAAATTTATAATTCGTCTGACTGTAAACTGATGCAGCATTGACCAGCAGAGCCATTAAATAAAAGCTACCGAAAAGAATTCCTCGTTTTATCAATGTCGTAATTTTTAAAATGTCAGATCGATAGCTGAAGACAAATGAGTAAATCCTTTATCGTAGCCTTCGTGAAACATATGCCCATATTCTACGATTGTCCAGTGAAGGTTGTTGTTAAATATATATCGGATTCCCTGGAACAATTTTGCTTCAGGATTAGATACAACATTTTCTCCATTGGCCATCATATTCCACATTTCATACATTCCGTACAAATGGAATTTATGAGAGAGTTCAAGATCGAATTGAAGATAAGATGAGAAAGAGGCCAGATCCCGGATTCCGCCTACATTAGAAAAGATTTTTTCCGGCTGATCATTTTTCTGATAAACAGTTTCGCCGCTAATGGTCAGTTTTTTAAAATTAACCTGATAGTCAACACCCAAGGCAATCCGGCTGACATTGAATTCCGCCAAATATGCTGATGCACCTAGTGAGAATTTTTTTGA
>CAYMMN010000164.1:0-7193 GCA_964391495.1 uncultured Flavobacteriales bacterium
TTTCCGCAGCCATGGCCTGGGTTTTCGGTGGCATGGGCTCCTGGAATGATCTCACCTTTGATGATCCCGAAGCCGGTCAACGTTATGATGAACTTTCGGAACGATTGTATGCTTGTTTGAATGCGGCTTTAGTTGGTGTTATAAATAGTTAGAAGGTTCCGAGTTTCGAGTTTCGAGTTCCGGGTTCCGAGTTTAGAGTTCTGAGTTTAGGGTTTGAAGCTCGAAGTTTCAGCTTTGAGAAAGAGAGTTTTTTTGATACAAAAAACTATTATATCACCTCTAATAACCAATAACCAATAACTTATAACTTATAACTCGGAACTCGGAACCCTATACCTTCTAACTAAATGGCAATGCAATCAACACATCCGTCCCTTTTCCCAATTCACTTTTTACAGTGATGGATCCATTGTGGGTGCGGATGATGTCGTAGCAGAGTGAAAGGCCGAGGCCGGTGCCTTGTCCGGTTGGTTTGGTGGTGAAAAAGGGTTGGAAAATTTTATCTATCAGGTGAGCAGGAATTCCTTGTCCATTGTCGCGAACCAGAATTTCAACACTTGAATCATTTTTTCTGGTGGTGATGGAAATTTCCGGGAGAAATGACGGATCCTTTTTTTGCTTTTCGATGAGCGCGTCAAAGGAGTTGTTGAAAATGTTGATCAATACGCGATGGATGTCCTGTGGAATTAGTGGAAGCAAAGGCAAATCCGACGCGAGATCTTTCCGGATGGTGCAGTTAAAATCGTTTTTATTGGCACGCAGACTGTAATACGCCAATGCGATATCTTCATCGCAAAGCGTATTAATGTCAGTAGGAATTTTTTGTCCGCTTGTACCACTCTTGTGTTCCAGCATGGATTCAACGATCCTGTCGGCGCGTTTGCCATGCTCGAGAATTTTGCTGAAATTTTTCTTCAGAGTCTCCGCGATACTTTTTCGTTCTTCATCCGATTTTGTGTCGATGAAATCATCGACCAGTTCCTGGCTGATTTCCGAGAAATTGTTGACGAAGTTTAGTGGGTTCCGGATCTCGTGCGCGATTCCGGCAGTGAGCTGGCCGAGCAAAGCCATCTTTTCACTTTGTTCAAGCTGGGAACGTGTAGCCTCTAAGTTGGCGAGAGTAGATTGAAGGGTTTCATTGGCTTGCGTAAGCGCCAGATTGTTTTTCTTCTTTTCCGCGAATCGTCTGAACAGGATGAAAATGAAAATTCCCAATACAATGACGCCACTAATAGATGCGTTACGAATGATGCGTTGTTTTTTTAATTCCGCTTTTTGTAATGAATCTTTTTTATCCTGTTCCGCTTTTTCTTCGGATTGCTTCAGATTGAATTCGTGCTGCATTTGCAATTCCGTGATCTTGCGACTTTCTTCCGCGTTGAAAAGGGAATCGTTCAGTTGTTTGAATTTGGAAGCGTATTCATAAGCCTGTTTGTAATTACCCATGGCCGCGTAAATCTCAGCGAGTTTTTCGCAGGCATCTGTGAGATCGGGCAGTGACCCGATTTCTTTCGCCAATTCCATGCCCTTGTGTTCGTATTTCAGTGCTTCGGCGAATTGTCCTTTTTTCAGATAAACACTTCCGATGTTTACAAAAGAAGAGGCGATATCTTTTTCATTTCCTGATTCTTCTTTCAGATCCAGAGAGAGCAGGAAATTTTTCAGTGCATCATCGTATTGACCTATAGCGCCAAAAACACTTCCAAGATTATTGTATGCAATAGCTTTTCCGGGAACATCATTGAGTTGTATGGCGATGTCCATACTGTTGTTGAAGTAGCGCAGGGCTTCCCTGTATTTGCCCTGATCGAAATATAATTTTCCAATGTTGTTGTATGAAGAAGCCATTCCGGCCTGATCACCGATTTCAGCTTTTATTTTTATTGACTCCTGCTGATATTTCAGTGCTTCCGGATAATTGCTCTGAAACCCATAAATACTGCCGATATTATTGTAAGACGCAGCGATTCCTTTTTTATCGCCAATAGCCTGGCGGATTTTTAATGCTTCAAGAAAATAATTTAATGCGCTGGAATAATCTCCCTGATAACTATAAACATTTCCAAGATTATTATAAATGGAAGCGATCCCTTTCTGATCGTTCAGTTCTTTATTGATTTCAAGAGCAGCGAAATAATGGGTTAATCCATTGGGATAATCACCCATATTGGTAAAACAGACTCCGATATTTTTGTGTGCTGCGGCTATTCCGGGCTTGAATTTGGCACGAGTAGACAGGTCCAGTGATTTTTGAAAATAATCGAGTGCGGTTTCAGGGTTGACAAAAATTAATTCCAGTCCCAATTGCCTGAGGATTTCCGCTTCAATAGTATCCTTACTTGCACTTGCGGCATCACCCATTTCAAGCCGGAAGGCTTCAATGTGTTTCAGTTCTTTAGAAAGACTATCAATCAGGTATTGATCCTGTGCATCAGAGTTGAAAGAAATGAAGAAAAAAAGAAAAAATAAAAATTTAGATTTAGTCATGAGGTGCAATAAGCCCTGAATTTAATCTTCTTTATTGATAATACTAACCCAACTCTTTTTTGTAATGCTTTCGCTTTTTACTTCAAAGATGACATAATATGTTCCGTCATTGAGTTGCTTACCATCTTGGTTGACTCCTTTCCAAACTCCATTTACATAATTATCCTGTTCGAAAACAAGTTTTCCCCAACGGTCAAAAACAGAAATATGATTAGAGGGATAACGATCCAGACCTTTGATGAAATAACCATCGTTCATTCCGTCTTTGTTAGGAGTCAGAACATTCGTGAGCGTGAGTTCTTCGCAAGGTTCACCGGCACTTACAGTATCCGTGATGGTGAGCGGACAAGTTTCGGGAGTTCCGCTTACAACAACTGTATAGATACCTGCAGAAAGTCCTGTAGCAGTAGAGCCACTTTGAACCGGACTGGTGTTCCAGGCATATTGGTAATTTCCGCCAGGTGTAACGTAAACAGCAAATGATCCATCTTTTTTACCGGCACAGGTTTCATCAAATGTGCTGTCAGTTCCTGAGAGGAAAGAAACAGTTTTGGTGATGGAAGCTGTATCACTACAAGTACTGGACACGATCATTTTTACATTGAAGGAAGTATTGCCACTAAATGTGTGGACAGGATTTTGTTGAGCACTTGTATTGTTGCCTGATGAAGGATCTCCAAAATCCCATGACCAGGATGTCGGACACGCTGCACTTAAATCGGTAAATGTAACCTGGTTTGCGCCCGAGCAACTGATAGAAAAATCAGGTACAGGTACAGGAGTTTCACTAATTGTGATGTCATCAAAAGCGAAGCCATCGTACGCATTACAGGTTGTGCCGGCACCGAAGGTAAAGCGAAAAATTACCTGTGGCTGATTAGCGAGCATGTTCATGCAATGTTCGGCATCTACCCAGCCCATACTTCCATTTCCGCCCTGACAGGAGCCTGATGTCGGCAGTGAATTTCCACACCAACCGTGAGCAGGAGAAGCAAGTCCTGTCATGTTGGTAATGTTGTCGTAATTGTACCAGTTTACTGTATGGCAATCGTTTGGTTCACCATAGGTGCCCAGATTGGTCCAGGTAACGCCGGCATCAAGTGAATATTGAAGATTAGCTCCGTCGAATTTGTATTCTGTTTCGTAATAAATTTTAAAATGAACCAAGGGATGATTCAGATTTGTAAAATCGAAACAAGGACTTTGCACATAAGAACGTTCACCAAAATTGTAGAAAGCAGTTGTTAATCCACCCGTGATCCAGCATTGTGTTCCGCTTCCGGCCTGAGCAATGATTGCTTTGGCAGGAGTACCCAAAGTCCAGTCGTCCGAAGTGCCACCGTTTGCCCAGCCACCCGGACCGCTTTCGAAATCTTCGTGATACGGGAAATTATTTATTGGAGAGGTACACTGAGATATTGACCTGAAGGGGAGTAAAGTAATGATCAATAAAGTGAATAAAATATGGTGAATTTGCGCAGTTTTCATGTTTGGCAAAAATACAAGGTATTGCCAAAGGTGCAAATAGTATAATCAATGTTTTCAGCGCAAAAAGGTGCTTTTTGTAATAATTTTAAACAGGCGGGAAGATTTTTTGGTATTTGGATTTTCAATCTGAGTCGCCGGACCTGAATTATATCATTGTAATGAAAAGTGCCGGCAAAAAAAAGTCCCATCATTTTGTGACAGGACTTTTTAAATGACTTGATAGTTTATTACTTCCATTTGATCGTGCAGCCAATAGCTTTTGTTTCTGCTAAAGGAATTTCTTTCCCGGCAAGCAGAGCGTCGACAGCATTTTCTACAAATTTTGCGGTTACTTTATTCGCGTCATCAGCGTTGTTGTCGATGGCTCCTATGTATTTGACAACATTATTTCCATTTACTTTTTGAATTACAAAAACATGAGGAGTGCGTGCAGCGCCATAAGTGGAAGCTATTTGCTGGCTTTCATCATACAGATAGGGGAAGGTGTAGTTCTTTTCTTTTGCCAACGCTACCATATTGTCGTAGGAATCTTCAGGAACTGTTTTAACATCATTCGGGTTGATGGCAATAACAGGGTATCCGAGAGAAGCATATTTTTTATCGAGGCCAATGATCCGGCTTTCGTATGCTTTGGAAAATGGACAATGATTGCAGGTGAATACAACGATGTATCCTTTAGCGTTTTTGAAATCTGCAAGCGCGACATTTTTTCCATCAACATTTTTTAAGGAAAAATCACGAGCGATATCGCCAATTTTGTAACCTTCCGCGAAAATAGTTACAGACGAAAGGAGCAGACAGAAGAGAAGGAATTTTGTTTTCATAATGCTTGAATGATTTTATTTTATGAATGATTTTTTGTTTACTTGTTTTCCGGAAGTTCGAATTTTTCCAGATTGGTGTTTAATTCCACTTCACTGACCTGGCCTTCCTTGAAGAAAATTACATTTTTATTTCTCATCATCACGGTAGCGGGGATTGCTCCTGACCATGAAGAGTCTATTTTATTGATCCATTCATTTGGATCGGTATCAGTAATGTGTACTACATCAGATTCGATTTTTTTTCTTCGAATAAATGGAATAACGAGAGAGTCAACTTTGGAATTGAAATCCAGATTTACAAGGATCATTTTTACCGGCTTATTTTTGTATTTTTTTGCCGTTGACTCGAACCAGGGCAGTTCTTCGATACAAGGTTTGCACCAGGTCGCCCAGAAATTCAAGAGGTACAAGGTATCGTTGAGTTTTCCGCTTTCTGAAATCAATGTCTGTGATGAGATGGACCTGAAGTTCTGCGAAAAACTGATATGGGGTAGCAAGAATAGGAGTCCTGACAAGATCAATTTCACCTTCTAAAATTAGCAAAAATCTCTTGGAAATTTGTTTGCACTTTAATAATTTTATCCTTGAAAAAACCAATCTTATGGGCAAAGGAGATAAAAAATCACGTAAAGGAAAGATCTGGAGAGGCTCATTCGGCAAACGCCGTCCTGCCAGAGCGAAGAATAAAAAGACCGGGTAATTCCCGGTTTTTTTATTTGAAAGAATTGCAAGTGGATCAGTTTTTCGGATTTTATTTTTATGGAATACATCTCTGAAAGATTGAATACTAAGTATTATTAATTATATTCGTTACATCAAATAAATAAACATGAAACCATTCTACTCACGAATCATCCGGACCTTTTTATTTCTTATACTGATATCTGTTTGTCATTCTCAGGCACAAGTGACGATCAATTACGGACTGACGCCTCAGCAGCTTGTGCAAACCATGCTGGGTATTGGTGTATCTGCGACCAATGTCACGCTGACGGGTACATTGAGTGCTACGGGAGCTTTCATAGAGCCATCAAACAGTTTTAATATCCGAAACGGAATTGTTCTCACTACCGGAAGTCCAAGCCGGATCCCCGGACCGAACAATATGGATAGCGCGTCCGTAGATAATTTACTTCCCGGAGATTCACTTCTTGATTTGTATACCACCGCATTCACTCAGGATGCGACGATCCTTGAATTTGATTTTGTTCCTACTTCCGATTCCATTGCATTTAATTATGTTTTTGGTTCAGAGGAGTACAATGAATTCGTGAATTCAGGATATAACGACATCTTCGGATTTTTTATTAGTGGCCCGGGTATCAATGGGGTTCAAAACATCGCGCTGGTTCCAGGAACAAGTACTCCTGTATCCATTGATAGTATCAACAATGGTTATGCTCAGGTTGGGACATTGCCAACCGGTCCTTGTACCAATTGTCAGTATTATATAGAGAATAGTGGTGGACAAATCCTTCAGTACGACGGTTACACCACACGTTTAACAGCAGGAACACATGTTCAACCCTGTGCAACCTATCATCTTCGTCTTGCCATCGCGGATGCAGGAGATGGTATTTATGATTCAGGAATTTTTATTCAGGCAGGCAGCTTTAAATCAACTGCTGCTTTTAACCTGCAATACAATGGAGTTTCTTCACCTTCTATTATCAATATTTGTCCGGGAGAGTGCGTAACACTTTCCGCTCCCACACTGCCAAATTATTTGTGGAGCAATGGAGATACAACTCAGACAACACTTGCCTGTTCACCTGCATTTTATAGTGTATCAACAACTGTTGGTACCTGTCATGCTGCTTCCAACCTGGTAAGTGTACGGCAAGTAACAGCTCCTCCTGTAGCGGTGCTGAGCCTTTCAAACGATACAGCCTATTCATCTATAAATAGTGGACCTTATGGTTATCAATGGTACAATGATTCAACAGCAGTGAGTGGAGCCACTTCGCCGAATTTATTACTTCCTTATTCAGGATGCTTTAGTCTGGTCATTACTGATGTTAATGGTTGTTCATCAACAAGTGATTCTATTTGTGATTTATCCGTAGGTATTGAGGAAGCCGCACAAATAGTATCTCCATTTGAGTTCTATCTGAATGGTGATCAATCTCTCGAAGTAACAATTCAACATGGAACGGAAGGAGTTTTGACAATTTCTGATCTCAATGGAAGAACAGTTTATTCTGAAATGGTTAAAGAAGGAAACATGGTCATTCCGGGTCAGAATTTTTCAAAGGGAATTTACTTCCTGACGCTGACCAATTCAAAAAATACATACAGCAAACGAATTTATCTCGATTGAAAAAGAAACCGGGATAATTTTATTGAAATAAAAAAGGGCAGAAATATTTCTGCCCTTTTTGTATGATATAATTT
>CAYMMN010000165.1:0-7139 GCA_964391495.1 uncultured Flavobacteriales bacterium
CATGCGCTCATTTGTCCGCAATCTTCATTACCGCTCAATCCATCCGGACTGCTGTGATATTGACCATCCAGAATTTGTCGAATGCGTTCTTGTGATTTCCAGGGCTTGCCAACATAATTGTATAGGTATGCCATGTGATGACTGGGTTCATTGCCATGCGCATACTGACCAATCATCCCGCTGATATCCGCCTGTTCTCTGCCGGTAGTGGAACTGTTTGTGGTAAACAAACTATCCAGCCTTGCTTCAAATTTAATCGGGCCACCCATCGCGATAATCAATCCGGGAATATCCTGTGGAACAAAAAAGGAATATTGCCAGGAATTCGCCTCAGTATAATGGTTGTTCACCTGGTAAGGATCGAAGGGTGAAAGCCATGCAGAATTTTTCTTTGGCCGCATGAAATGTGTCTCCGGATCAAATGCATTTTTCCAATACTGTGCTCGCTGATAGAATTTTTTCGATTCATCAAATTTGTATTGCAGAGAAGCATATTTCGCGACGCACCAGTCATCGAAAGAATATTCCAATGTTCTTGAAACAGATTCAGGCTGATCGTTCACATCAAGTCCGGCATGTTCCATGTATGCACCGAGACCAAAACGATTTTTAGATTGCGCGCTTTTCAGCATTGCCTGCAACGCCTTGTCTTCATCGAAACCGCGAATACCATTGATGTAAGCATCCAGAATAACGGGAACAGCGTGATAACCGATCATGCATTCCGTTTCGTAGGCCGACAATTCCCACACAGGCAAAAGACCGCCTTGTTCGTATTGATTTAAAAATGTTTTAATATAATCGAGTGTACGTTTCCGATCAATAATTGCCATCAAAGGATGCAATGCCCGAAATGTATCCCAAAGTGAAAAGACTGTGTATTGCTGATAGCCATCCGCCGTATGAATTTGCTTATCCATTCCTCGATATCGTCCGTCAACATCTGTATACAAATTCGGAACAACCATACAATGATAGAGAGCAGAATAAAATGTGACTTGTTGATCCTGTGTTCCACCACTTACTTCTATTTTTGACAGTTCTTTATTCCACGCCATTCGTGCATCCGCTTTTACTTTTTCGAAATCCCAACCGGGAATTTCCGTCTCAAGATTCCGGCGGGCATTTTCTTCTGAGACCGCGGAAATGCCGACTTTGACACAAAGTGTTTCATTCACCCTTGAATCAAAATGAAATGCAACCCGAACCACTTTTGAATTGTATGTCTTCTGATGTTTCTTTCCATCCAGTAAGAGTGAATCAATGACACCACTGACATCTTTAAAGGGTTTGGAAAATTCCAATGCAAAATAAATCAGCTGATCCTTAGACCAGGCGCTGGATCGACGAAAACCTTGTATGTGCAATGAATCCACAAAAGTAATTTCAGAAGAAAGTACTTCATCGCGATGCGTAAGATCGAGAAGAATATTTGCCTGATCGGATTTTGGAAATGTGTATTTATGAAATCCTGCGCGTAAAGTGCTGGTCAGTTCCACATTCACCCCACTTTCAGAGAGCTTGACAGAATAAAATCCCGGAGAAGCATTTTCATTCGCATGTGAAAATGACGACTTTACCTTTTTGTCTTTCTTAAACTCTCCGACAAAAGGCATGAGTAAAATATCTCCGTAATCAGAACAACCGGTCCCACTGAGATGTGTGTGAGAAAAACCATAGATAATGGAATCACTGTAATGATAACCTCCACAACCATCCCAACTTCCATCAATGCGTGTATCCGGACTCAACTGAACCATCGCGAAAGGCAATGTTGCCCCGGGGTATGTATGTCCATGACCTCCGGTTCCTATGAAAGGATTAACAAGAGCAGCATAATCAACCTGCGCCCGAGAATACAACCCTGTTAAAACTAAAATGGAGAGCAACAGATTTCTTTTCATGTAATTTTATTTGGTCTTTAGTATCTCAAATGTATTTATTCCCTTTTTATCATTCAGAAATTCTGCTTCCAGTTTTATTTCCTTTCCGGCTATTCCTGCAGGCAATTGAATTCGCGATTCCGCACCCGGGAGTATATCAAAATAATTTAACTCAAACTGATCATTTCCATTTGCAAGGAGTCCGAGATTTTTGATAAGCACTTTGGAATTTATCGAAAGCACGGTACCGCTTGAATCCAGACTAAATACCGGTTTTGCTTTAGGAAGGATCAGATCTTTGGGTTTTCTAAAATAAAAAACCCGCTGATCAAGTGTAACTCCATTGCTGACTACAGAAGCAAGCAAATACCCTTTCGCCGGGTCAATCTTTTGTTTTGTAAAACCTGTATCGATAGAGAACGCAAGTGTACTACTTCCGGCTTTCAAAGACAACTTCCCCTGATGCAACCAACGTTCTTTTCCATCAAATGAAAATAATTGTAGAACAAGGGTGCAGGTAAGATCATTGATGGAATCTGAAATGACAAACACATTCAGGTTTCCTCCTTCAATCACCGGAGATACAATTATGTTTTTAAATCTGTCTCTGACCATATATGCTGCCGCTTTCCGGTTACCGTAATAATCGCGGGCACTCCAGGAAATTCCCGGCCAGGGATCATTCCATTGCCAGAACAATGTCCCCATACATTTCGGTTTTGCCCGACGATGAGCTTCAATCGCTGTTCGCAGTCCATCAGCCTGCAATAATTGTGAGTAATATCTGTATTGACTTGCATTGACAGGTTCGGGATAATCCCGTTTCATGTATTCAGAAATAGTTTCGAAACCGGTCGGATGTTTCTGATGTGCTTTCAAAACCGGATCAGTAGTTTTCCAATTGGCTTCCGCGCCAAATGATTCTATGGTTGAAGCTGCCGGCAAACCCTGAAATCCGTATTCGGACACAAATCGACCAATTTTATTTTCGTAATTACTAAATGGCTCCATTCCCCACCATACACCCCAGTAATGCGAATCACCTTCTTGCAAACTTTCTTTGTGACCCCAACCGATAGAAGGAGATGATGGCCAAAAAGCTCTTTCAGGATCTTCCTGTTTTAACACTGAAGGAATCACATCCGCAAACAATTTATTGTAATCGTTCCAGATCTTTAAAGAATCAGCAGATGAATATTTGTATTGCTTTTGCCAGCCCCAATTTTTCCAGCCTTCGTCGGCTTCATTATTTCCACACCACAATACAATACATGCATGATGACGAAGCTGACGAACATTGTCAGTTACTTCTTCACGAACTGAAGAAACAAAAGCAGAGTCTCCGGGCAACATGGAACATGCAAACATAAAATCCTGCCAGACAAGTATTCCTTTTTCATCACAACGTTTGTAAAATGCATCATCAGGATATATGCCACCGCCCCAAACACGCAACATATTCATATTACATCTTGCCGCATCATCCACCAGACTGTCAATTGCGCCGGTACGAATACTTCCCGGAAACATATCCATGGGGACCACATTTGCGCCTTTTGCAAATACATGAACTCCATTCAACTTAAAATAGAAACTCTTACCAATGCTATCTTTCTCCTGAATGAGTTCAAGAGTTCGCAAACCATATGAAAATTCCTTCCTGTCAATATTTCCTTTGAAATCATTTCCTTCAAAATAAAAAGTATAGAGAAACGGATCGCCGTATCCATTGCACCACCATTTTTTTGGTCCAAAAATCTGATAATCGTATGAAATGGTATTCAATCCTTTTTTCAAATCTTCGTTTCTGCCCAGTCGTTGTCCATTTCCCTTATTGATCATTTTCAAATTGAAAAAACCGGAATCGTTCGCGAGCACATCAACTTCCATCCTCATAGTCGCTCGTTTATCTGTCAGCTCTTTCAGTTGAATGCGTATATCCTGAAAAGTGAAGTGATTCCAAAAATGCAGTTCAATCGGTTTCCAGATACCGCAACCCAAAAGACGTGGAGCAAAATCCCATCCGTATTGATAGGCCGCCTTTCTGGTAAAGACACGATCTTCTCCGGGAAGTGTATACGATATTTTCGAAGATGCTTCAGCAGCTTTTTTAAATGCCGGGTGAAAAACGATACGTAATGAATTTGCACCGGGATGAACCAGTTTCTGACAATTCACTTTCCATGAGCGAAACATATTATCCGCCTGAAGGATTTTCACATCATTCAAAAAAACATCCGCGTAAGTATCCAAACCTGAGAAAACCAATTCCATCTCCTGACTTTTAGCCAATTCGTCAGAAATCATAAAGGTACTTTGGTATTCCCATTCCGTACTATCGACCCATTGAAGGTGGTCCGCATTGTCCTTCAAATATGGATCCGGAATCAACTTGTTGGACAATAAATCAGTATACACACTACCCGGCACTGTTGCCTCATGCCACTTTGTATCACCGACTTTCCGGAATTTCCAGTCGGAACTTAACTTAACGATTTCCGCGCCATTACTTATTTGCAGCAGAGAAACCGACAAGCAAAATAAAATGAGAAATCTATTCAACATTGTCAAATACCCTTTTCTGAATTGTTTGCTATTTTTTTTAATCGGCGAATATCCTCCGGATCAGGAATTGGTGTGGCTTGATCAGAAGTGCTGTTTGCGTTAACAGTAAGATTATTCAAAGAGGAGATTTTGTTTGAAGGCCCAAAATTAAGACAAGAAGAATGTATTTCCGATGATCCTGTAAAACGAATAATCTCCGAAACATTTTCCTCTCTGACGCCACCTCCGGGCATAACAACTAATTTATTCTTGCTTAACAAGATAAGCTCGCGAATTCTTTCTTTTCCCAACAAAGCATTTGAAGCCTGACCGGAAGTTAACAAACGGTCACATCCACAGGACACAACGTCTTCAAGAATCTCCGAGTAATTTGCCGCGACATCAAAAGCACGATGAAAAGTGACCGACATGGGTTTTGCAAGCGAAACCAATTCGCGTGTTTTGTCAGTATCAATTTTCCCATCCGGTAACAAACAACCCAGAACAACACCTTCAACACCGATGTCTTTGCAGAAAAGAACAGAATCTTTCATGAGAGATAACTCTGCAGAGGAATAAACAAAATCTCCCGATCTTGGCCGAATCAATACGTGCAGAGGAATTGTTGAGGCTTTTTTTGCCAGGCGAATAAAATCATATGAAGGGGTTACACCACCTGTCTCCAGCGTCTCGCACAATTCAATCCTGTCGGCACCGCCTTGTATTGCCGCCAATACGGATTCGATGTTTGTGCAAACTATTTCGAGGAGCATTTTACAAATTAAAAATCAGTAGTGACTCTTTGCATCAACGAGAATATTCGAAACTGAATTGGAATATACAGCATAATTAAATCCGGTTTGGAGACAATAAGATCCGTATTCTCCATGCTTATTCAATGCTAAAAATCCAACCTGAATTTCTTTTGATTTTTTTGGTTGATTTTTAACAATTCGTTCAACCGCGATACGGCAGGCTTCTTCAGGATTCTTTCCCTGGCGCATGAGTTCCACTACAAGGTGTGATCCGCAAATTCGAATCACCTCTTCTCCAACACCAGTTGAAGTGGCTGCACCAACTTCATTATCTACAAATAATCCCGCACCAATAATCGGAGAATCTCCTACCCTGCCATGGAGCTTATAAGCCATACCACTGGTGGTACATGCGCCTGATAAATTTCCTTGTTGATCCATAGCGATCATTCCGATCGTATCGTGATTTTCCCAATTGACGACAGGTTTATACTGTGATGTTTTCAGCCACTCTTTCCACGCTGCTTCTGATTCGGGAGTAAGAAGATTTTCTTTTTTGAATCCCTGGTCAAGCGCGAATTTCAAAGCACCTTCTCCAACCAACATCACATGAGGAGTTTTTTCCATCACCATTCTTGCAACGGAAATCGGATGCATGATGTGCTCCAGAAAAGCGACAGAACCACAGCCTGCGTTTTCATCCATGATACAAGCATCCAGAGTAACACGACCATCACGATCAGGAAGTCCACCGTAGCCAACAGATGTAACTTTCGGATCAGCTTCAGGTATCCTGACACCCGCTTCCACAGCATCCAATGCTCGTCCGCCCTTCGAAAGAATTTCCCAGGCGGATGCGTTTGCAGGAATCCCATGCGACCAGGTAGAAAGTACAATTGCTCCTGATGAAGTTATCGGCTTTCTTTCTGCAAATAATTTAGGAAGGTTCAGAAAAACCAGTGAACCAAGACCTGAGATTTTTAAGAAATCTCTTCTGCTTTTTGTTGACATGAATTCAGTATTATTCAACCATTATTTCATCGCAAAACAACCAGGCTGGATTTCCTTCTCCCGCTTTGCCATTTGGAATTGTCCCGATATTTTCAGCAATTACTTTTACGAATTTCGCTGTTATTCTCCCGAGATTCAGTGTGATCAGTCTCTGTCCGGGTTTAATTTCAGCGGAAGAAATTTTCTTCAGGGACTTATAACTTACTCCATCATCACTCACCAATACTTCGACAGATGCCGGTAAATAGATCCAGCTTGCTTCATCCTGAAGAACATCGACACTCACTTTTGTAAAAGTGACAGGACGAGAAAGATCAATCGTCGCATCCAGGTTTTTTCCGCTCCATCCCAGCCAGTCTGAACCATTCCAGGGCAAATTTCCTATCACACCATTCAACAATGAGAATCCACCACCACGGCAATATTCTTCATGCGGTACATCTTTTAATATAATCTCTTTCCCGGTTGCAAAATTCAGTTTGAACACCTGAGAGAAGTCACGACCGCGCTTAAACTGTCCATCGAAAACGGCAGCCTTGATATTTGCAGATTGTCCCAATGGAATTCTGCCATTGTAAACCGGCGATTGTAATTTAGGTTCAGAGCCGTCATCGGTATAATGAATCACTCCACCTTCATACGCTGTATTCAGCTCAAGCGCGACTCCTTCTGATCCGCTGTTTGGGTACACAAAATAATTAACATCAAATACCGCTTTGGAATAATTCACCTTCAGAAAATCGAGCATTTTAAAATGACCGACGAGACGGTGAGTAAAACTCTTGTAATTCTTTTGTTCTGCGGGTGACCACAAAACTTCTGAAAGCGCGGCCATTCGCGGCATGACCATGTATTCTACCTGTAAGAAATCCGGTATGTACTCTGTCCAGAGATTTCCCTGTGCGCCTAAAATATGCTTGGCTTTATCTGGATGTAAATCCTCCGG
>CAYMMN010000166.1:0-7120 GCA_964391495.1 uncultured Flavobacteriales bacterium
TGTAAGAAATCCGGTATGTACTCTGTGCAGAGATTTCCCTGTGCTCCTAAAATGTGTTTGCGCTCTTCGGCATTGAGGACATCCGGACAAGGTTCAAACTGATAGACACGATCCAAAGGAAGATAGCCACCGATTGCAAGCGGTTCTTTTGCATCTCTTGACTGATAATAATCAAAGTAACAGGTGCCTGTCGGAGTCATCACGACATCGTGATTTTGTTTTGCAGCTTCTATTCCTCCGCTGTAGCCTCTCCATGACATGACAGTCGCTTCGGGTGGAAGACCACCTTCCAGAATTTCATCCCAGCCAATCATTTTCTTTCCTTTGGATTGAAGAAACTTTTCAATTCGGCGAACAAAATAACTTTGCAATTCATGTTCGTTCTTCAAACCTTCCTTTGCCATTAGTTGCTGGCAATGGGAACACTGTTTCCAACGATCTTTCGGACACTCATCACCTCCGACATGAATGTATTTCCCCGGAAACAATTCACAGACTTCGCTTAACACATTTTCAAGAAAAGTAAACGTTTCTTCTTTGGGACAATACACATCCTGAAATACTCCCCAGGTTTTTCCAACTTCAAAAGGTCCGCCTGTACAGGATAATTCGGGATAGGCTGCAAGAGCGGCCAATGCATGTCCGGGCATTTCAATTTCAGGAACAATGTTCACATGTCGTTGTTTCGCATAGGCTACGATCTCACGAATTTCATTCTGTGTATAATAACCACCATAGCGAATGGTGTCATAACGCTCGGGAATTTCTCCGTAATGACCTATCAGAGTTCCTTTACGATACGCGCTGATCTCCTGGAGCTTTGGATATTTTTTTATTTCAATCCGCCAGCCCTGATCATCTGTAAGATGCCAGTGAAAAGTATTCATCTTGTACATGGCAAGATGATCGATGTATTTTTTCACAAACTCTTTTGAAAAGAAATGTCTGCACACATCCAAATGCATTCCTCTCCATCCAAAACGAGGGGAGTCTTCGACTTTTGCAACGGGAATCTTTACAACAGTTGTTTTTCCTGCCGGCAACAATTGAATCAGCGTTTGGATACCATAAAACACTCCTGCTCCGGAACCTCCATGCAAAGAAATTTTCTCCACTCCTATTTCCAATTTGTATGCGTCATCTCCAAGTTTTGTATCGGTTGAATCACGAAAAAAATTCAACGCTTTTTTATGCTCTTTGGCTGAAGCAGAAATCTCAAGCCGGAAACCATAATGATCAAACAGGTATGCATTAAAAAGTGCAGCATCCTTTCTTGAATTTTCATCATTGACAATAATTTTTGTCTCCGGTAAAAGCTGAAAATTTCCGAAGCCCGGTATAAATGATACAGGCTTTGGAATGAGCGGGAATTTATCAATATTATCCTGGGCTCGTGATGACAGGTTCATGCTGACGAGTAACAAGATTGTTAATTTCAAATTGAAGCGAAAGATCATAAGTAATTTCAGACTTAATTTTTATCCAACTCTTTCCACGCGAGTGAAGCGGCACCGAGAATTGCAGCATCATTTTCGGGTAAAGAAGATGGAAGAATTTTGATTTTGTTCTTATAGATATTGAGAAGATTTTTTTCGAAACTTAATATTGTGGGATTAAAAAGCAGCTCTCCCGATTGCGCAAGTCCGCCGAAAAGAAATATTGCTTCCGGACTGGTGTAAGCTACACTATTGGCCAAAGCGAAACCGAGCAATTCACCTGTATAATTGAATGCATAAAATGCCGCTTCCTCGCCGGCCAGCGCTTTTTCGTAAATTGTTTTCGCGTTGATCTTTTGAAAATCTATCGTATTATAAGAAGCCGGATCATCATTTTTCAAAATCTCAAGATAGGTTTTCACAATTCCCGATGCACTGCAATATTGTTCAAGACATCCTCTTCGTCCGCAACCGCACAAGCGACCATGTTGAATAATGAGTGTATGTCCTATTTCCCCTGCGAATCCATCATGACCATAAACCAGTTCACCATTCACAACAATACCACTGCCAAGTCCGGTTCCCAGCGTGATGAATAAGAAATCCTTCATTCCTTTAGCGCCACCGAAATACATTTCACCAAGACTGGCGGCATTCGCATCATTAGTAAGTACAGCAGGAACTCCGAGCTGATCATGGAAGTATTTTGCCAGTGGAATTACACCATACCATTTCAGGTTAGGGGCGAATTCAATTGTGCCTTTAAAATAATTTCCATTCGGAGCTCCGATTCCAACACCAACAATTTTTGCTTCAAAATCAAAAGTGGCTAACTGTTCCAAAGCCTGTTTGCAGACAGCTTTTGCGAGATCTTCAGCTTGTGGAAAATCGCTTGTTGCAATTTCATTTTTGGGATATATGTGTCCGTGTCGGTCCACAAATCCAAACGAAGTATTTGTACCTCCAATATCAATACCCAGCGTTAATGTTTGCATGGAAATATCCGGAAACCGGCGATTCTTGATTCTGTTTTCTGAAAGCCAAAGTAAATGAAACTATTGAAGGGACACACTTTTCTGTTCCAAGATTTCAGAATCATTTCTTTATTTTTTTAAAAATAAAATCATTTAGGTTTAGTTCAAAAATTGATGAGAATCAGGAATTTGAACTGAATTCCAGCCCCATTTGGAATTTTCCCTGAAATAACAATATCATTCTCATTTTCAATAATATATACTTGATATTTCCCGTTTTATTCGGTAACATTTGTATGATAATTAGTATTCATCCTAAAAACCATTAGCTATGAATCTCATTCATAAAATTGAAACATGGGGTGATTCCCATCAGTCAAAATGGTTCGCATTACTCAGATTGAGTCTGGGATTGATCATTTTCTTCAAAGGGATTGTTTTCATCCGCGACACAGGGGCGATCAACGGAATGATAGCCAACAGCGCAGTTGCTATTTACGCGGTTATGCTGGCGCATTATGTTGCGCTTGCTCATCTGATGGGAGGCTTTTTAATTTCCATCGGTTTGATCACCAGAGTGGCTGTTTTATTTCAGCTACCGGTGTTGATCGGAGCAATCGTTTTTGTGAATGCACAAAAGGGATTCTTCTCCATTCATTCAGAACTAGGCCTATCCGTCCTGGTCTTGATCCTGCTTATCTTCTTCCTGATTTTTGGTTCAGGTAAGTATTCCGCAGATGAGTTTATGCGAACGCATGAGCACACGTGAGGGGTTTGGGATTGTAGATTTTGGATTGTAGATTGTAGATTGTAGATTGTAGATTGTAGAAGGTAGAAGGTAGATTTTAGAAGGTAGATTTTAGAAGATAGATTTTAGATTATTAATATGGTTTTTGAGTTGACAACACTCCTTATTTGCAAAGACCAGATAATCTAAAATCTGCAATCATCAATCTACAATCCAAAATCTTAAATAAAAAAAAACGGGAACCTTTTTGGGGTTCCCGTGGCAGACGGTAGGTATTTTTCGTTACTGGATCTTTCTCACGTTAACTGCATTCTGGCCTTTTTTGCCATCAATAACTTCAAACTCTACGTGGTCGTTCTCACGTACCTTTTCGATGAGGCCACTGTGGTGAACAAACACCTCAGCCGCGTTGTCATCAGCTACTATGAATCCGTATCCTTTGGACTCATTGAAGAATTTTACTTTACCGGTTTTCATTGGGTAATGGTTTACTTCACAAGGGTCAGCTGCAACCCGCGAGCAACTGCCGTTGCGAGTAATTAATTGTCAAATGCGGGTTTAGGAATTTCAAAGGTAATAATCTATTCCAAACACGCAAATCCTGACCAGCCTAATTGCCGGAAAGTAGCTCTTTAACCAATTGGGAAACGATTTTATTATCGGCTTTTCCGGCGAAAAATTTAGATGCCGCGCCCATCACTTTTCCCATTTCCTGAGGAGAACTGGCCCCAACTTCGGAAATAATTCTTTTTAATTCTGAACGGATTTCGCCTTCGTCCATTTGTTTTGGGAGGAATCGCTCGATCACAGCAATCTCTTCGAGTTCCGGTTTAGCCAGATCCGGACGATTTTGCTGCTGGTAAATCTCCACCGATTCTTTTCTTTGCTTCACAAGCTTTTGAATCATTTTGATTTCATCCTCAGCACTCATACTTGTTGCACCCGATGTTTTTGCCATCAGGATCCCTTGTTTGATTGCGCGCAATCCACGAACAGAAGCTTCGTCTTTTGCCAGCATAGCGGTTTTCAATTCGCTATTGATTCTTTCTTCGAGAGTCATGTTGTAGAATATTTAATTCCGGGTTAACCCGTGGTTTTCATTCAATGACGAAGATACAAATAAAAAAACCCTCCCCGTGAAGGGAGGGTAGGGATCAAAACTTAACATGAAAACTAATCGCGTAGTAATTCCGTCCGGAATTAGTCTACATTATCGTGTAAGAAAGAATTGTTCTGACGCAACTCTGTCTTTTTCTCATCTTCATTCGTGAGGGTATATCTTGAAACGCTGGATTCACTGGAATGAGGAACTGAATCCAGTTTGATATTTCTGCGTTTGTATGCAGGCTCTTTTTCCATATCGGTGATGTTGGTATTTCCGATACGGTAGCTGAGTGATTTCAATTTGAGAATACGTTCACGTGATTTGCGAAGTTGTTCTTCCGTAGGGTCCTCTTCCAGTGTATGATCATGCAGATTATAAACAACCGGATCTTTTTTCTCTGAAGGCTCATCACGCTTTTCAGCGATAGGTGTACCGATAGCAGATTCCTTACCGGCCGGACCAACATTGAACTCAAAACTGATTTCATTGCTTTCAGAATACGTCTCTTTATTTTCAGTTGTGTGAACCGATTCATTTGATTTCATCAAAGTTGGCTCCATGGAAGAAGGCTCCTGGATTTGCTCTTTCTGAATAGAAGGAGCAGGATTAGAAGGGGTTTCTTTTCCAAGTACATGTACCACTTTTGCGGATTGCTTAACTGCTTCAAGGTCGTGACCAAGCTCTTCACGTGTTTTGAAACCGGTAGCGATGATCGTCACGTTGATTTTATCTCCAAGAGATTCTTCGTGACAATTTCCCCAGATGATATCCGCTGTTAAGCCGGCTTGCTCCTGAATGTAATCCGTGATTTCACCAATCTCATCCATAGTCACTTCACGTGTACCGGAAGCGATGTTCATCAGAATATATCGTGCACCTTTAATGTTGTTATCATTCAGGAGCGGTGATGCCAATGCTTGTTCAACAGCTTTGATCGCTCTGTTCTCACCTTCCGCCATGGATGAACCCATGATCGCAACTCCACTGTTCTGTACCGCGGTTTTCACATCTTCGAAATCCACGTTGATGTAACCAGTCACCGTGATAATTTCAGCGATACCTTTTGCGGCAGTTGTGAGAATATCATCAGCATGAGAAAAAGCCTCGGACAATTTCAGATTACCGAACATTTCACGAAGTTTCTCATTGCGGATAATAAGGATAGTATCCACACTGCGTTTCAATGCTTCGATACCTTCGTCCGCCTGGATCTTACGTTTCTTCCCTTCAAAATCGAATGGAATAGTAACGATACCAACGGTGAGGATACCCATTTCCCGTGCAGTCTGCGCGATAATCGGAGCTGCTCCGGTTCCTGTACCACCACCCATTCCGGCGGTGATGAAAACCATCCGGGTATTATCAAGAAGAATCCGGCGGATGTCTTCAATATTTTCAATCGCTGCATTTCTTCCGACTTCGGCGATAGATCCCGCTCCGCGTCCTTCAGTAAGGCTTGAGCCCAACTGAACTTTCGAAGGTACAGGCGACATTTCAAGAGCTTGCGCGTCGGTATTGCAAATAATAAACTCCACACCCTTAATGCCCTGACGGTACATGTGGTTCACCGCATTGCTACCTCCTCCACCAACTCCAATCACCTTGATGATAGAGGTATGTTCTCTCTGAAGATCGAATTCCATGTGTAAATAGTTTTTGTTAAGTTTTAATTATTCCCTTTGTTGTTGATCACTTCAATTCATTATCGGGTTCCTCTTCGAAGATCTTTTTGATGGCATCAAAAAATCCACCGCCTGTACGGCTTGGAGGAACGAGTTTCCCCGGTTTCCCTTTCTTTTCGAAATCCTCTTTGTCGCGAATTTTCTTTTGCGCGAGTTTCTTTTTCTCCATTTCCTGGAATCCTTTGATCACCAGTCCAACACTGGTCGCATACATCGGACTCTTCAGTTCATCAGCACCCTTCGCCAAATGTTCATTCGGGTAACCGATTCGGGTATCCATACCGGTAATAAATTCTACCAGCTGAACAATGTGACGCAACTGTGCACCACCACCGGTGATGACAATACCTGCAACCAGTTTTTTCTCGAAACCGGAATTTTTTATTTCGTAATAAACGTGCTCAATGATCTCTTCCATGCGGGCCTGGATGATATTGGCCAGATTGCGAATCGAAATTTCTTTCGGTTCTCTTCCACGTAATCCAGGGATAGAAACAATTTCATTTTCCTGATTCTCACTTGCCAATGCGGAACCGAAACGAAGTTTCAGGAGTTCAGCCTGACTGCGGATAATGGTACAACCTTCTTTAATATCTTCCGTGATGACATTTCCACCAAAAGGAATTACCGCGGTATGACGAATCACACCATCCTGGAAAATCGCGATGTCGGTAGTACCACCACCAATATCCACCAGCACAACACCTGCTTCTTTTTCTTCGTCAGTCAATACCGCTTCGGAAGAAGCAAGTGGCTCGAGGAACAATCCTTCCGTGTGCAATCCTGCACGGTTAACACATTTGTAAATATTTTTCGCCGCGGTTACTTGTCCGGAAATGATGTGACAATTCGCTTCGAGACGGATACCTGACATGCCAATCGGGTTTTTAATACCCTGTTCGCTGTCGACGATATACTCCTGAGGAATCACATGAATGATTTCTTCTCCGGGAGGCATCGCGAGTTTGTACATGTCTTCAACAATAGCATCGATATCAGTCTGGCTGATTTCGTCCTCGAGAGAGTTACGCATTTTTTGACCGCGGTGCTGTAAACTTTTGATGTGCTGACCGGCAATGCCGACATACACATTTCCAATTTCAACATTGGATCGACCGGAAGCTTCCTGCACGGACATTTTGATGGACTCAATTGTATTCACGATGTTCGTGACG
>CAYMMN010000167.1:0-7050 GCA_964391495.1 uncultured Flavobacteriales bacterium
GAATGTGCCATATATTTCGGATGAATTTTCAGTGGTTTTCAAGCCATATAGACCGCAAAAAGCTGCAGGTACCCGAATGCTTCCTCCCATATCTCCTCCGAGTGCAAGCGGGCAAAATCCAGAGGCTACTGCCGCCGCTCCGCCACCTGTGCTTCCTCCACAGGTTCTGGAAGTATCGTACGGATTGTTTCCTCTCGGATAGATTTCTCCATCCGTTTGAAGATCAATCAGCATAGCGGGAACATTCGTTGTACCCAAAATGATCGCTCCTTCCTTCAACCATGAGTCGACTATTGAAGCGTTCTGAGGTGCAATGAAATTTTGAAATTGGGCTGCATTAATTGTGGAATATTTTCCTCTAACCCACATTTGTTCCTTTATGGATACCGGAACGCCATGCAATAAACCGAGAGGTTCATTTCTGTTTACTTTTTCATCTGCCTTTTGGGCAGCTTCAATCGCCTCTTTTTCGAACAACCAGACAAATGCATTGGTTTTGTAATTATTGTTTTTAATATAATTAATAAATTCACTTGTGATTTCGACTGAGGTGGCTTGCTTTGTTCTGATTAATTCAGCCAGTTCTGATGCCGACTTAAAAATAAACTTACCATCAACAGGGTATTCCTTTACCGGTTTCGTAAAAAGTTCCGTTTGTAATACAGGAGGTTCGCCTTGAGGTCGGGGAATATGACTCCATATATAATATCCAAGACTCAATACGATCAGCAGAATTACACCAATTATACCGCCAATCCATTTCAGAATTTTCTTTGTTTTGGGTTTCATTTTTAATTCGGGTATTAAGCAAAAATTGAAGATGCCGAATTAGCAATCAGTAATTTATTTTAAAATAATTTTCAGTTTATAAATCCTGATCAGACATCGGCCTGTCTCTAAAAATAAATTTTAAGATCAAATATATAAAATTTGTAATCTGATAATGAAAATATCTGACTCCTTTTAAAAAACATATCTTCCGGGATCTTGCAGTGCTTTTCGGTTCAATTCCCGGCTGTGCAATTTATTTTGCTCTCATTTTATTGTTTTTCGCTTCATGCGTAACTTCGGCTAAGCCAAGTGCTTCCATCAGGGGAGGAATGTACATTCCAAAACGTCCGCGAAATCCTTTTTTTAATCCATACCAGCCTCCGACAGGATTCTTATCTGATCTGCCCCATGCTTCAACTGTTCCCTCTTTAGCAGGTTTTTGTTCATCGGCGCTGCCAAGTTCCATCCAGTCTCCGTGCTTTTTCAGCATTTTATGGAGATCCTCAATGCAACGGATGTCATAATGCAAAATTGTCTTGCCAACAGTGCAGACCAATATTTCTTTACCATCTTTTTCATCAGTGTGCATAGTGTATTCAGAGCTCAATGGTGGCGTCTTTAATGCCATCGGTTTTTCTTTACTACCAATTTTGTATTTCATCTTTCCTGATTTAAAAGTAAATAAGTTTTATCATCTAAATTCAAACCGGTAAATCTCATTTAGACATTACCGGTTTGAATTTAATACTTTGCCGTGGATTTATTTGTTGTTGATACGTTCCAAAAATGCTTTCACTCCGGAAGTAAATCTCTTCACTTGTCCTCCAATGCCTTCTGTATTTACATATATAGTATTGTGATCCTGTGCAATTTCGTTTTCAGGTCTGGTCTTCGTGTAATAATATGTCGCTATCGATTTCCTGTTCACATCCTTGGGAGTGTTCAATGGTTTTGGATGTCCATGAAAGGAGATTTCATTAGTTTCAAAAATCACACAACGGTTAAAGCTCGGTGCAAACCTACCCATCAATACTTTATCTCCCTGTGACAAATCCCAAAGTTCGATATGTCCTTCATATTCATCTTTCCAGTCTTTATTCATGTATACCAAAACATTGAGCCGTCTGTGAAATTTAGTTTTGGGATGAATGTTATAATCTACATGTACATTCAGGTAAGCTCCGTTTGTGCTCTGGTGTAGTCCTCCGCCAAAAAGATCAGCATCACCGAGTAATTTGTCTTCGATTTCAGTGATATCCTGTAACCAGTTTAGAAATTCCTCCGAGTTCATTTCATGAAAAACTCTATCCATGATACTCCCCGGTTCAAAACTGGTTTTCTGAAATTTATTTTTCTGATCCAGATAAGTTGTTCCATCCCATTTCCCATCCTGAATAGTGGGATATGCACGATGAATAACTTCTGCCTGTTCAGGCAGGAAAAAATTTTCAAACATCACATAACGAAATGGCTTCTTTGATTGGTAATCCGCTTTAATTTCTTTCTGCTCTTGAGAAAGGCGCTTGATGTCAATGAATTCCATGTTATTTGATTTTAATATTGGGTTTGGCAATTATGAAAAGTTCTTTGCCGTCTGCTCTAGGACCCACCACCTGGCTCCTGCCATCCCATTTTAATATATCCTCCGGATTAAAATCCCAATCACCTGTTAAAATGAGGTAAGGGTTTTCTCTAAACATGTACTTCGCAAAATTTACATCCAGATAGTTTGGATGTACAGCACCCCAGTTCACATGCCAGACTTCCGGTTCACGGTTTCTATATTCCTGATTACCATTCGGACAAAAGGCCATGAAAACTCCGGATTCTTTAAGCAGTTTTTTCGAAAGTGAAACAAGCTCGTTGATGTCACTGAGATGCTCTATGACGTGTGAACTCATGATTACATCGTTTTCCCCGGGTAGTTGATTGGTATCTGAATAGATTTGAATGTTCAGTTTGCTCATACCAAGTTGTGCCCTGGGAACAGACAACTCATAACCCACAGCCTGATAACCCGATTGAAGCAATTTGTAAACATTGTAACCCCAACTGCAGCCGTAATCAACCATCTTAATGGGTTTATTAAAGAGAGCATCAATGTATTTATCATAACTCCGAAGATTAGGGAAATTAGATTCCATCAATTTCCGGATCTCATCGTCGGAAGGGATTTTTGTCATCATGTGAGTATCTATGCTGTACTCACTCTGATAAAACTTCCGCAACCATTGTTCATCATCTTTGGGATGACGGTGACTCAATCCACAATTTTTACATTGAATCAATGTTGTAAATACGTACTTTCTATCTATGACAGAAAAATCTGTCCGCTTACAAAAAGGACATACTTTTCTCTGTCCAGCATTCATTATTTGTCTCAATAAATAACTAACTCTTTGGCTGACACTCATGTGAATTCAACAAATAAATTTGAAATAAGTTACCCTATCGAATTTTCAATCCCGTCAGTTTATCCGAAAATGATTGCTAACGAGTTTTTATTATTAACAAAAATATCGACTCAACAATTATAAAATATCTTGTGAGTCCTGTATAAATGATACCCAATAGGACCAATATAGTAAATTGTTTGATTCAAAAAATAAATATTTGGTGAAGAATCCGGACGATTCTAATTCCCCTTTCGCAGAAGGTTTAAAGTATGCTGCAGCGCAGTTGAATCTGTCCAGGCAAAATGACCGGGAATAACAAAATTTGGCCGGGGGTATTTCCGGATGATCTTTTTTATTGATTTTTTCCATTCGGATAAATTCGCATCCGACAGATTTCCAAGACTTGATGTTTCCGTACTTTTTACCAAACAACCACCATATAGTATTTTCTCATCGGCACACCAGATTACAATGTTGTCGGAAGTATGTCCGGCACCAGCATAATAGGTGCTGAATGCTTTCCCTCCAACATTGAAAGTAGTGTCATTCAAAAAATAAAACTGACTTTGATTTTCATTTCTATCATGACACAAATCAAAGGTCAGTTTGGAGGAATAAGTTTTTATCCCTTTCCTTTTATAATATTCCAGACCGGCTGTGCGGTCATCGTGAAAATGCGTGGAGATGCACAGAACAACTTCTTTACCATGTTTCACTTTAATACTATCCAGCAAGGATTGGAATTGCAATGAATCCCATGGTGTATCAAACAGCACTGCTCCTTCAGTCGTAAGTATATACATTCCGTTAGATGGAAATGGCGTTCCCTTAAAATCTCCATAACTTGTATATATATAATAATCTCCAACAAGGTGAGAAATTTCAAGCCCTCCGCTTTTTTGCGCTAGAGCGAACTGAGACACCAAAATTATTTGGATGAAAATACAAATGCGGAGCATTATTATCATTTTCTAAATTATACGAATTAAGATCAACGTAAATTAGTCCCTATTTCAATTCATCCTTAAGTCCAACCATACAAACAACATCCGGGTCCATGTATTTTGTATAACATTCCAGACAATATCCTTGTGGATCAATTCCGGGTTGGTGCAGTAGTTTTCCAAATGCAGCGCCAATACTCTGCGGATCATTCATGTGGTTTTTAATTTCCAAAGAATAAAATTTTCCTTTTCGAATAATAAATCGATCACAGGAATACTTTTGGGCTTCACCTTCTGAAAGTTCTTCTGCACATGCTTTATAAAGGATGTTGCCACTTTTGTCAGGGTGGGAAATTCCAAAATATCTTCTTTGATCCGGATTGGA
Source organism: uncultured Flavobacteriales bacterium (assembly GCA_964391495.1). Lineage (GTDB taxonomy): Bacteria > Bacteroidota > Bacteroidia > AKYH767-A > 2013-40CM-41-45 > JADKJP01. Next base: position 4,497 of record CAYMMN010000167.1, read on the forward strand.
TACTAGTGCGTGCAACTTTTCAAAGGCTTCCTGAACTCCCTGAGGAAAAGATTTTGCAGATACATATAAAACCGGAATGTCTTCAACAATATTTACTGTTTCCATTTCACTATTTTGAATCTGTTTCTTTTGTATTAATCATTTGCTTTTGGATTTTTCGGATTCTTGCATTGATGGACGGAACTTCCTCCCTGCTAAGATCTGAAAACAATTGCAGTAGTTGCTTTTCAAATTTATTTTCGATTAATGTTAAATCATACAAAGCCTGTATTGAATTTACCCTCACAATTCGCGAATTGCCGGTGTCCTTTGACCAGAGCAAAAGCAATTTCCAGGATTTATCAAAACTCGTTTTACTATGCCGGAGTCTGGGCAGGATCTGAGCCAGGTGCCATTTCAGTTCCTTTTCGGTATTTCTTCCTGCAAGGTCAAATAATTTCTTGTTATGTTTCTGTAAATATTCAGGATGCTGGTGACTGATTTTTTCAATTGCATCAGCGGCACGCATCACCACCAATCGGTCAGGATGAAACAAAAACCGGAAAAGTTGATCAAACTCTTCCTGTGTATCAATTTCCTTGACGATTTTGTTACTTGCTCCTATCGATCGCAAGTCACCACCGCTGAGAATTTTTTCAAATTTATACATGCCATCAGAAAACAAGCTGTGAATCCACATTGCTATAACAATACTCTCATTCCATCATTCAAAGTCCTTCATTTATCTTGCAAATGCCTGGATCTCGTCAATGCATCCTGCATGAAAGGCTTCGTTCACAAGCGTCCAATCTCCTCTTCTGTTAAAAAACAAACAGCTGTAATTTCGCTGAATCGGTGTACCCTTAAATAAATATTCCCTGATTCTTGAAATACCATTTTCATTTTCAACAATACTAAGGGCGTAATCCACATATCTTGTCATCGCCAGTGTCGCGTCCTGAGTCAGATGATTCATAATAAACTCTACATCTTTAGCGGTTCCACTTTCGGCTCTCACTATCAAGTCCTGAAGCTCTCCTGTGAACTTATACCTTTCCATTTTTACTCAGGAAATTATATTTTGATGCAATGAAGTATTAATAGAAAGAAATCCTCCATTAAAATTAAGTATTATAAATATACGAATTAAATAGATACTCAGAGAGAACTTGGCATTGCCACTATTTATGAAAATTAAAGTGCAAAAGTTTATCCTATCGCAATCGTCCAATTATAAAAGAGTGCTCCTGCGAAATTATTCAACTACGACTTTAAATTCTTTAAAAGTATTTTCAAATGATAATTTGCCTAAATAAAACCCGGCTTGAAGATTGGAAAAATTAATCGGAACATCGTTAATGCCTTTATGCAATTGAATTTTATCAATTCGAAAAGCTATTCTTCCCTGATAATCGAATACGGAAATGTTAGCATTTTGGAACTCCGGCGAATTTATTCGAAGAAGTGCTGATCCATAATTGGGATTCGGATAAATTAGAATATTTTTTTCGTTTTGAAAATCAACAAAACCGGTGGTACTGCTATTGTCGTTATAATGAATGGCTGTCATCGCATATTGTCCCAACACATATAAACTTCCATCAGGTACTATGCAGTTGACAATACCGGTATATCCCTGGTATGGGTCTGCATCGACCCACTGGATTTGACCGTTGTTGTATTTTAATGTGACGTATCGAAGATAAACAGACCCTGTTAAACTTACAGTATCCGGACCGCCTTTTCCGCTTACAAATACTTCCCCATTTGTTTTGGCTGAAATCCAGTACGGCTGTTCATCGTTGTAAATTGTTTCATTGTAAACAGCATGCCAGAGTTCATTTCCATTCAGATCCGTTTGAAGAGTAAGCCAATTCATGTAGGGTGATCCGCTTTGTATTGTCCAGCCTGTCATACTTATCCTGCCATTAACCAAAGTCATTCGTCCGACAAAATCAGTTGAGTTTCCGAAATCGTAATTGTATTCCGCGGCAACTGTTCCATTCGGATTTAATTTGAATAGCTTCACATCATAAGCCGTATTCCCGGCAACCTGATTTTCCTTTCTCGAAATAAAATAGATGTTGTACACTGAATCAATTTCAAGATCGAATGCTCCCCATGTGGAATAATTATTTCCCCAAAGAAAATTTCCGGCAGTATCAAATTCAACCACACAGGCGATTGAGCCTAGTGAAGCGTAGCCTGACAGCACAATTTTATCGTCTTTGATTCGCATACTACTGAAGGAAACATTTGAAGTGCTGCTATCAGAAACATTAAATAAAACATTTCCACCCGAATCCAACTTGATCAGATTAAATCCGGGAGGGCTTGTGTTCATCGTACCAATATAAAAATTCCCGGAAGCATCCAGCTCACTTCTCATCGGCAGTCCTCCAAAAAAAGCGTCAGGAAACAACTTCCTCCACAGTAAATTCCCCTGGGCATCGTATTTTAACGCAATGATATTATCAGCGTAATTCGTAGAGGTTCCCGCATAGCGATAACCGCAAACATAAATGTTATTCTGCGAATCAATATTTACCCACGATGCTTTTTCATACACAGAATG
>CAYMMN010000168.1:0-7013 GCA_964391495.1 uncultured Flavobacteriales bacterium
CAGCAAGTAATTTCGGAGCGACGGTACAATAAGCCCGTGTCATTGCATCTTTGAACAATGACTTACGCACTTTTTTCAGATCAACAAGCGTCCAGCCGTATTTTCCCCATTTGTTCGGCACCGGATAAATAATTTTCGGATCAATAGAACAAAATACATTCTGATCAATTTCATTAAAGCGCAAACAAGCACGATTGTGTTCCTTGTTCATGGTCGCGAAGATTTTCTTCTTCACACGAAATGAGATTACTTCAAAATGTGGCTGCTCGTCAGTTTCTTCAAATGACAATGCAAATTCTCTTACGAATTCAAGGGAAACCATTTCGAAATGTTTATTTAAGATAATTTAATTGAATGAAGAGTCCGTATTGATATCGCAAATGTAAAATGAAATTCAAACACTTTTACTCCTGATTTAAGCTCTCGGGTTTGCACAAAAGCAAAATCCAGACAAGAACAAGAGTTCCGTATGTAACCAGTTTAAAATGTTGTGAAAGCTGATTTAACTGTTTTCCAATTAATCCATCGGTTGTGAGTGTCGTGAGTATAAAAAAGATAATACTAAGAATCAGCAAGAAGTTAAATTTCCTGTTGTGCCTTGGGTCTTTCAATTCGTACAAGCTTACCATGTAGGTGGCGACATAGAAGATCGCCGGAATGAGAAACACGAAAGCATATTTTTGCTGATGTGGAAAAATTAGAGGAACAATCAAAAATATATACGCGATTTCCCGGAGTTCATCAGGTTTGGATTTTGTTTTGGTAAACATTGGGAGTTTCAAAACGAAGAGAGTCAAGACGACGAGTATGAGCCGGCATGCATTCATGATCAGAATCGCTGTTGCAGGATCGAGGTTCAGGATATTGCGCACGTTCGGAAGTTCGCCTGTGCTTGGAGTGAGTAAAACCGGAATTAATGCTGTGAGACTATGCGGACCAAGTCCTGCTTCGATCAAATGCTCCTGGTTGGAAGGATTGATGGTTCCCCACCAGCTGAGATGTAAAGTTTTATTGAACTCCCATCCGACAAAAAATGCCGGCAGTAAAAAGTAGATGCATAGAAAGAACAGCGTTATGCCGGCTCCTTTGAATTCCTTTCGGTATATCAAATAGGGGAGAAGTACAATTGGTAAAATTTTGATGTTGATGACGAGCGCGAGGAGCATTCCTCCATACCAGAATTTGCCTTCACGAAACAGCCGCAAACTTTCTAACATTCCCCAGACTAAAAACAAAGTAACCTGAATAAGAGTGAAATTGTAGAGGATGAAACGCAAATTCAAAAAAAGGGTAAGCGCAAGTATCCATTGTAATTGTCGCGTGGATAAAATCTCGGTATCAATGTAATGAACCAGCAATTTTGCAATTCTGTAAATGCACCAGCTGTTGAAGAGCAGCCATAAAAGGTTCGGGACAATATTCGGTAAATATGAAAATGGAATCAGCACCAATGCGAAAAGCGGACTATAAAAGTAAAGACAGGAATGGCCTTCTTTTATATAAATCCATTTCTGATATGGATCTTCACCGGATTTGACAAGTTTGGCTGCTTCGAGAAAAACTTTAAAATCTCCATCACCCATTGCCAGCTTAACGATGTAGGCCAGTACAATCATTCCAAGGATATACGGACCGAACTTTCGGAGCATAAAAATGCAGGTTAGAAGAGTTTGAAAAAAATCTCACTCATCAGCATAAAGATAAGTGCTTTTATTTCTCCCGGCAAAACACTTTATTTCTTTTCCTTGATACCTAAGGGTGTTGGAAGTCCGTCCAGGCTGATGGAGTTTTTCTCAAGCATATATTTATGTAAGCCTTCAGCTCCTTTCTTTTCTGCCCAGTCAAAATGGATTTCTCTGTTTCCTTCAAACGAAAACAAGGGAACACCAAAACCGCAGGAAGTTTGTACGAGATCTATGTCGGCAAGCACCAATTGTCTGGTACTTGGATAAATTGTAAAATGCTCCGAATATTTTTTCCAGTCCTCAGATCCTGGCAAAACTGTAAACCCTTTTCCATACAAGCGTAGGATATTGGGTGCTCCTTGAAAAGAACAGAACATCAAAGTGATCCTTCCGTTTTCCAGAGTGTGCGCCGAGGTTTCGTTTCCACTGCTGATCAGATCCATATAGCCGACTCGTCCATCAGGAAGAATCCTGAAACAATCCAGTCCTTTCGGCGAAACATTCACGCGCCCGTTTTCACTCAATGGAGCCGTAGCGACAAAGAAAAGATGTTGTTTCAGGATAAATTCCTTGTGAGCTTCCTGCATGCTCGGATAAAATTTTCCCATGATTTGATTGTTAATTGGCTGATTTGATAACCAGAAGTTGCCTATTGCTGAATGACACGATGAATTGGTAGTATAAAAGTAATCTTCTTTTCAAGTAAATGAATTATCATTTGAAGCATTAACCCAGGTGTCCGCCGATCCGGTTATACATATTTAAAGAGTTCCATTCCTTCTTTTTTCCCAGAACCATCCTTCTTGAAATTGTGTATTGTTTGAATCCCATTTCCCTTGCAAGATCATTTGCAACATTGTTATCAGAAGGGAAAATGGCAATTTTTGAATTCTGTAATCGGGCTTTCATCAATTCTGTTCCGGCTTTAGAATTGGAGGCGAGGATGTGTCCTTCACCAAGCGATGGAAGATAATAGCCGCTCACAACACCATCTTCAATAAAAAGTAAGGAAGTTTTAAGGTGTTCTTTTAAAGAGTTGATGCGGTTTTCACCTGTGATGGAAGCATCCAATTTCATTACCTGTTCGCGGAAAGCTTCTTTGTAAGAAATGATTTCGGGGGAAATTTCAGATTCGGGGCGCTCCTCTTCTGATTTCAGATGCACATATTCTTTTTCCAATTCAAAGCCCAGTTTTTTATAGACAGGATATCCAAGTTCTGTCGCAATGAGATAGATACTTTGATATAGATTCCGATCAAGACTATTGATTAAATGTTCGGTAATCAATTTGCCTAAACCTTTGTTGCGATGATCCGGATGTACAATGATGCAGGCGAGCCAGGCTGTGTCTTCGTGACGAATGGTTGTTCCGACTCCAATCGCATGACCGTCCAATGTCAGCTTAACCGGAGAGCAATGTTCCGACTGTATAAACCGAAGAAATCTTGGAGTAAGACTCCCCCAATTGGGTGGCTCCAGTGAAGGCAATTGATCGAGGTCATTCAGCGTAAAATCTTCAAATTTCATGATCCGCAAACGTTCTTGGGGATGAAAAATTATATAAAAAGATTGAATTGATAGGGTCTTTAACAAAACAAAAACAAATTCCCCAGAGAATGTATTATTTTCATGAAGGAATTCACACTTCTTAATAATATAGTCACATTTATTAACTCAAAGCCTCTTCGTGCTCATGGTGCATTCTTTGTTCACTTTGTGTTCCCGTATTGTTAAGCAAAAAGAAACGGATTGAATTCATTATATTATCATCATGAACATCAACTCAAATCCTCTTTGTGTTCTTTGTGAATTCTTTGTTCACTTTGTGTTCCCGGATTGTTAAGCAAAAAAAACGGATTGAATTCTGTGATGAATTCAATCCGTAACAAATAATCGCAGCCAACCCCCAAATATGTAACCCGATCAATTATTTTGCAGCCGACATCATCTTACACTGCCGGAAACTGCCCTGACTATTGGTGACTTCCAGCTGATAAACGTAATTCGCGGAAGCGAGACCAAGAGAAGCCAGATTAATATTTATTTGCTGATCACCGGCATTCATCCCCTGACGATTTATAGTCGCTACTTTTTTACCTGTAAGATCCCATAATTCAATTTTCACATCGGAAGGAAGTTTAAGTGAAAATGGAATCGAGGTTTCATCACGGTAAGGGTTTGGAAAATTCTGACCAAGTTTAAAGAATCCACCAGTTTCCGGTTCCATGGATAACATACCGGTAGAAACACCATTTCCATTAATGCCAACTTCAAGGAAGCTGTCCCATCCACCTGTTGTCGCGTTGGGCGTGAGTGTCGCAAGTTGATTGATGTATCCATCCGCGAAAACATTATCCTGATTGAAAGCAACAGGATCAGCGCCCCAGGTTGTGTACGGCGCGACAGTAGTATAGATCTGATTTTTTTCAGCAATAGGATAAGTCAATTGTGAAGTGACCTGCAAAACGGAATTCAAAAAGATCTGAAAGTGCACGTGACTGATCCGTCCGGGATACCAACCCGGGAAGATTGTTGTGAATTCAACCTCTCCGTTTACATCCGTCATCTGAATTCCCCTGCAAAAAGTTTCGCCTACATGATTCTGATTTCCGAGATGTCCGTTCACGGTATAACCGGAATAGTATCCATCCACATTGCAATGCCAGATGTCTACTCTCAGATTGGGCATGGGCAAACAATTTCCTGTTCCTACAATACGCAGGCGGATTTTGTGAATCATTCCCGCCTGTGTTTCGCGAATGTCATTTCGAAACATCGCCGCATTTGTACTGAGATCAATTGGATAAGGACCGGCTGTCTCCGAAGGAATCAAAACACATCCACCACTCTGTTGTGGCTTGCTGCCTCCGGCAAGACTTTTTCCAAAAGGAAGAATGGAAGCGACACCTGCAAGACTGATGGTTCGTAGAAATTCTCTTTTGTCCATTTTAATATTGTTTATTGATGAAATCAAATGTAAGAGCTATTCAAATAAAGAATTTGAATAGTAGGCGAACAAACACATTTTGTCGGCGGAAAAAAATTTTGGTGGGAAACAACACAATCATTTGCGGAAAAAATCCAATAGCAAAATTGCGATCCAGAATTGCTCCAAAATTACCAGAGAAATAAAATGGATTTTAGTTCTCTTTCATTGCAGAGATTATTTCGGTATTCCCTATCAGACGACGACTTGGATACCAGACTGCAATGAGTCCAATCACAAATACAGTCATCAAGACATATAAAAAATCAAGAGCCTGCATGTGTACCGGATAGGCATCAATCACAAATGATCCGCCATTACCAAGTTTGATCAGACCAAACTGCTCCTGCAGAAAACAGATAATAAAACCAAGTACCAGTCCGATACCCGCGCCGATTCCGATGATGAATAAACCTTCAGTAAGAAAAATTCTTCTGAGCAAACCGCTGTCGGCGCCCATGCTGTGTAATATGGAAATATCTTTTTTCTTTTCAATCACCAGCATCGTCAGCGAACTGATGACATTGAATGTCGCGATGATCAGGATAAAAGTGAGAATTAAAAACACAGCCCATTTTTCCGATTTCATGATTTTATAAATCAGCTCGTGTTGTTGGTATCTGTTTTTTACAACGAAAGAAGATCCTGCCAGAGCCGCTACCTGGTTTTGTATTTCTTCAGTATTAGCATTCTTTTTAAGTCCGACTTCCAGTCCGGTCAGCTTGTCATTATATTCCAGAATTTCATTCGCGAAGCGCAGCGGAACGATGATGTATTTCATATCAAATTCCTGTTGTACTGAAAATACTCCGCTTGCGCTCAGATAGCGTCGGTTAAATGCCTCTTCCGGATTGATTAGAGTGGATGCGGATTTTCGCGGAGCATAGATTTCAAGCTGGGAGAAAATGTCGTGAATATTCAGCTGTAGATTATACGCGATTCCTCCCCCGACAACAGCGTAATCCGTATCCCCGCGCTGCAGGAGGAATTGTCCATCAGCAAGCATACTGTCGATACCGGTCATCTTTTGAAATTCATCACTAACTCCCTTAATGGTGATGATGTATTGTTTGTCGCGGTATTTGACGAGTGCATTTTCTTCAACGACTTTGGTCACATAGGCGACACCGTTAATTTGTTCCAGTTTTTGCAATGGAAAATTTTCAAGAGAAAATGATTTTCCATGCGCGACAGAAATTTTCAGATCCGGTTCAAAGGAATTATAAAGACCAAGAATAAGCGTTTCAAAGCCATTGAACACTGATAAAACAATAATCAAAGCAGCAGTGCCAATCATCACACCGGTCACAGATATCATTGAAATGATATTGATCGCTCGCTGTGATTTTTTACTTACAAAATACCGTTTGGCGATGAAGAATGGGAGATTCACAATCGTAAAAGTAGCAATTCTGTTTCACGCAAAGGCGCAAAGAACGCAAAGTTTTCCTGACGTTCTTTGCGCCTTTGCGCGAAATAAAATCACTTCCATGCTTTAACTATCAGTCCGGTTCCTGTCGGATGGTTTCCATTCACATCCATCCAGTTCAGAACATAAGAAATCGGGTATGCGATGATGTAGTAGAAGGGCAGCAGAATAAAAAACAGTTTTGTTTTGCCCAGCATCACAATCGGATATTTCATTGACAGCCTCCATGCGATTTTTCCCGGAGCACCATACTGATAGCGTGCTTCCACTTTCGAAAAACCGGCACCTTTGAGTTTATCCTGAATTTCCTGAATGTTATAGCCGTCGCGCACATGTTCTTCGATGAAAGAACTTTCATCATCACCATGAACATCACTACCGCCCTGATCAGAAGGAGTGGAGATGAGCAGCATGGCTCCCGGTTTCATGGAAGCAACATAGTTTTTAAACACCTGAACATCTTCGAGAATGTGTTCCATTACGTCGACACAAACAACCAGATCGTATTTGTTTGGGTGATTGAAATTGGTAAGATCACCGACTTCAAATTTTACTTTTGAAGAACCGATCTGCTGAAAAAATTTGTTGCAGTCTGCTACTTGTTCCTCTTTCACATCCATCGCAAGAATGTTCCAGTTTGGATTTTTCTGACTGAGCCAATAAGTATACTGACCAAATCCCGCGCCTGCATCAAGAATATTGGCATCCTGTTTTGCGGTTTTTATCCATCCGCGAAGTTCTTTGTGAACATGCCATGCACGAAGGAGCAGGAGGTCAAGCAGACCGTAAAAAACTTTTCTTAAAAAAGGGGTTTTATTAAAGATGTTCCCGAGAGAACGTTTAATCGGATCGTATTGCATAGAATCTTAGCGCCCTCTGCGCCTTTGCTTGATTTTTTTTTTTGTTTTTTTTT
>CAYMMN010000169.1:0-6983 GCA_964391495.1 uncultured Flavobacteriales bacterium
ATAAATAATCATAGAACTCCGTAGGATATGCAGGTCGGTATTTCGCGTAATTATCGGATTGAATTGAAAAATTATCCTTCATTTTATTTCTGAAATATACCCTGAATCACCAACAACACGCTGGGTTATGTCTTTAATGAAAGCCCGCGGGGTGGCGGACTTGACCCTTTATTGAGTCCATAACCTTTGCCTTACAGGGTGTTTCCAATCTTGTTCTAAAAATAAATGTACCAAAATATTTAACATTGCCACAGGGTTGCATTTGAACAATTTCATTACAATTAAATTTCAAAATTTTGAAAGAAGCCACACTGAATAAGTATTTATCCAATTTTTACATTGAGTAAAATTTAACACATGCACTTCGACCCTGTTGAAACAGGTCTTTTTACCCTCCCCTAAGAATACAGATTCTGTGGTGTGCTGGATTATTATTTGATGTTAACATCCCATCGCCATTTCAAGGACCAAGTCCGCCTGCGCGTATGCTTGCGTTCAAGACTTGTCCCAGCTAGTGAAGCTAATTTAAGACTAACTTCAAAAATATATCGTTATTTATTGAAATAAAATACATCCCCGGTGGAAAGTTTTCTACTTCAAAAACATAATTTCCATCCACTCGTTCCCACTTTTTCAGCTGTTTGCCAACTGCTGAGTATAGTTCTATATTTTCGGTACCTTTTAAATTAGTGATTTGAAAGTATTTTCCAGCAGGATTTGGGATCACTTTTTGAATGGGAAATTGCATGTAATTGATATTGGCAACCATAGGAGATAATTTTACAAGCCATAAATCTGAATAACCGCCGTGGTATCCAGTAACATCACCGGAGTTAATAGACTCGGTTTCACCAACAAGTACTGTGCTTCCGTCGAATGAAAGTACGCTCGGAGAATTCCAATCTATGCCGTAACCACCCAGACACTTTTGTTGTAACAAATTTCCGGAAGAATCCAGTTCGATTTGCCAATAATCCCCAGCACCGTGATTTCCGGAAACATCTCCATCATTCGAACCAGTAGTGCCGGTAATGATAATATGGCCGAATGGATTTTCAAATAATGATGACGCCCCTTCAGTATCAGTACCACCATAAGAATGTTGCCATTGAATATTTCCTATGGAATCAATTTTCACTACCCACAAATCACCGTTAATTCCGCCATGAACCGATGAAATATCACCATCAATAGAGTTGGCTCCACCAGTCAAAAGGTATCCTCCATCTAATGTTTGATAAATTGATCTACAAAAATCGTCATCGCTACCTCCATATGTATTTTGCCAAATAATATTTCCACTTGTGTCAATTTCTAATACCCAGAAATCCACTGATCCAACATGCCGTAGTGTCACATCTCCATCGTTCGACCCTGAATAACCACCGATAAGAAAGTTTCCATCATTTGTTGGTATAATGCAAAATGCTCCTTCGATTAATGAACCACCTAAACATTTTTGCCACAGAAGTGTACCTATGCTATCCAATCGCAAAACCCATAAATCATCAAAGCCATGGTTACCCGCCACCACTCCATCATTCGAATTGGTTGTCCCAACTGCAATATAGCCATGATCTATTGTATTTGCTATTCCATAAATACCATCAAGATTAGTCCCGCCATAGCTTTTTTGCCATATAATGTTACTCGCACTATCAATTAAAAAAAGCCAAGCATCGATATCACCGTAGGAAAAATTAACATCACCGTCAATTGAATTTGTTCTTGCTGCAATTAAATAATTATCATTTGACTCAATTGAAAAATAAGCAGCATCAAATCGAGTGCCACCATAAGGATGTTGCCACAAAATATTCCCGGATTCATCTAATTTAATTACCCACGCATCAGTACAAGAATCAGAAGTACAGGATCCTCCATGGTTTCCTTGAACATCTCCATCATTTGATGAAGTATATCCCGTAACAATCAGTTTGTGATCATGTGTTTCAATTACACAAGGGAAACCTTCTGCCTTGCTGCCACCCAAACACCTTTGCCATACTATTGTTTGTGAATGTGATTGAAGTGTAAAAAAAAACAATATCAAACCAATCCAATACGAATACCTTTTAATATACATTTAGATTCTGATAAGATTGTTAAAGTAATTATAATTTTGAGAATTTCAGAATTGAACTTTTAGTCTGATTGTAAACTCGCAAGAAGTACCCTCCAACTGCAAATTTAGACACATCAATAATTTCAAAATCATCATGAACAGATTGTTTTAAAATCAAAGCGCCAGTAAAATTGTAAATCTCAATTGTCTGACCGATCTCTGTATCATGAATTGTTAACAATTCTGATGTTGGAATTGGAGAAAGAGAAATACCTGATTTGTGGGAATCATTTGAAATGGCTATTTTAGATCCATTAGGAATGCAGGGAGGGTTTCCGCAATAAATACATTCTGGGGTAGCCAAAACGTAACACTGATTTTGGTTACAACCATTAAATATTTGCCAGTAATTACTTCTATAAGCTGAATCATCAAATTTAGGTGTGCAACCTAAATCTGGAATGAACCCTGATGCAAGATTAGCTATTGAACAATTCCAATTTGGTAAACAAACACCATTCCCGTCACCAGTTACCATAGGTAAATTACCTAAACAGTATGTTGGGCAAGCATTGGTCCAAAAACAGAATAATCGATAACCAATTGTGCAACTGCAATTACTGGGCTCTTGAACTACATATGCCGAGTTCCCAGACCCTTGGATAAAATCAACATCCTGAAAAATTCCTAATTCACGCCAAATTCCTAACCAATTTTGAGCAATCCCTGAATTTCGGAATATGCAATTTTTTATAACTGAAAAGTCATACGGTCTATACCAACCGGGATTTGCAATATAATTGCGGTTAAATCTTGCCCATTCGTTAAAATAGTTAGTATTAAATTCGCATCCATCAAAAAGTGCTCTTCCGGCATCACTTAACTCCAACATGAAAGGATGTATATCTACACTTGAACAAGTTCCAGTTGCAAGGGTATGTGCATATGGATGATGCACTGTGCTATCAAAATCTTCGTAAACTTCATTGAATGTGCATTGGTAGAATTTTAAATTTTTTCCATCACCAGCTGAAGTTCCTGTGTGGCCATCATAAGCACCAGTAATCGGACCGTAGAAATTACATGAAGTAAATTCCATTTTAGGAGCACCTGGATAGACACAATATTGGGGGCCACTAACGAATTCACAATCCATAAATTGAAAATTCCGCTTATTAAGAATGGCTATGTGCCCGGGATCACTAATAACACCCGCAGTTTTATTATATTTAAACTTACAATTATTGAATACCCCATTTTGAACATCTTGTCCTCCCTCGTATTCTAAATCAATTCCCGACCTAAAACTAGTTCCATCCCACATTCCATAACCATTAAAATTAAATTCGCAATCAAAAAAAGAAACTCCATTTCCTGAAATCCAAGAAACACCATCTCGACAATTCCAATTGAATTTTGATCTAGAAATTCGAATATCAATCGGGTCTATGTTTAACCCTGTTCGTTGATCTGCAATAATTAATGCATCATATCCAAAATGGTGAACATTCAAGTCATTTAAATTCACTACATTATTTTGATTTAACCAAATGCCTGTATATCCTAAATTAATTCCTGCTAAATCAGAGGCCCAGTAGCCTCCAACACTAGCTCTATCACAATTTCCATCTAATTCCAAATGACTTATTGTAACATTGGAAGAATTGATGATATTAATCATCTGGCCAGGAAAAGCAGCATATTTATATCTTGAAAAATTGCTACAAGAATCTGGATTTACCACACAATGACTGGACCAAGGTAAGTATCTTTCTCCGGTTGTATAGTCAAAGGATCCATACAGCATACAATCCGCAAATCGAATTACTGGGTTATGTCCATTCGCGTCCGGGATTCCAATAATTGATAAATTAGTGCACCCATCAAAACATAATATATCATGACCATGAGCATATGCTTCTCCTGGAAGGGGATTATGATTTATCGTTTGTCTCCCTACGATATAAGTCCCAGCTGGAATAGCAAGCGTAGCCCCGGTTGTACAATTCGCCATAATATATGAGGTAGCAAACTCAAAAGATTGTTCATCACTATTCAGGTCATTGGGTATAGCGCCAAAATCTCTGACAATATCAAGATCCACACCATGATTTTCGGGATGGCATGTTTGACATGCGGACAAAAGGTTTTGAAAATCAGGAGGAGTAGTTTGTGAACAAGAAGTTTGTACAGATTCTAAGATGGAGTTCAATTGGATTACTCCTTGCCTTTGACAATTACTTTCATCACTTATTGTATATGTATATGTTCCATTACACAAATTCAAAATCGAATCACCAAAAATTCCATTTCCCCAATCAACGATATAAGGAGGAGTGCCGCCCATTATTAAGAGGGAAATTCTTCCATCACAAGATTCATCGGAGCTGGTTTTTTCTATAACTTCATCTACAATTATTTGCATTGGCGATGAAATTGAATCAACATTGATCATTTTACAACCAGCATTATCGCTAATTGTAATAGTATAAGTTCCTAAACTGAGCCCAGTAGCAGAATTTGTTTCGCTAATATAATCGTTCCATAAATAAGTATAAGGCGGATTTCCACCTGTAACGCTGAGTTGAATTGAACCGTCTGCAATGTTACTGCAGGTCATATTGTGAATATCTGATGAAACACTAAATGAACCAGAATCTGAAATTATTACAGTTGAATTTATAGAGCATCCATTTTCATCAGTTACAGTCACAGTATAAATTCCAGAAAATAAGTCATTAGCCATTGAATCAGTGGATCCAGATGACCAATTGAATGAATAAGAGCCAGTGCCACCACTTGCAACTACTTGTGCACCACCAAAAGCACGTCCGCAAATTGAAGAAATAACTGATGTTCTCAAGTCAAGAGGAGGGGGTTCTGAAATATCAACACTGACAATTGTTACACAACCATTAGAATCAGCTTGAATAACTGGATAGGTCCCAGCGTGAAGCCGGTCAGGATTTATATTAGTTTGGAAAATTGGATCAGGACCTGGATAAGGCAAGGAAACTTCTACTCTTCCGTCTGCACCCCCAAAACATGTTACATTTGAAAGCACATTCACATTTACAGAGGGCCCCGCAGAATCAGAAATGTTTATTGATATTAATTTCGAACAAAATTTCTTATCAATCACTTGTACTTTGTAACTACCTGCTGAAAGATGTTCAACATAATTTGAACTCAACATTTCTGAAAGCCAAATATAAGAATAGTCACCATTTCCTCCACTTGCAGTAATAGTTGCTGTGCCTGTTGCAAAATGACAATTGGAGGGAGTAGATTGACTTGTAGCAATTAATTCGGTTGGTTCGTTTACTGTTTTGGTAACACTTGCAGTGCAGCCATTTTGGTCTGTAACAGTTACACTATAATCTCCACTTGCTAAAGAAAATATAGATGCGCTTGCACCAATATTTGGTGACCATACATAATAATAAGGAGCTGTTCCACCTGAAGGATAAACAATTATTCTTCCATCCACTGCACCATGACAAGTAATATCTTTGGCTAATGCAGCAATAGTTAAAACAGGACATTCCTGAACCCCCGCCACAAACTCCCGACACCCCGAATCCACCGAAGCCGTAAATCCCGGAAGCAGAGTAACCTCCGTCGTCGAGAGAATATTCACCGCTGCATTATTGGTCACACTTACATGTCCATTGGAGTACGGAACAATAATTTCTCCGTTGTAAAAATAAGCCTTTGACATCGTTAAAGGAGTGTCAATTATCGGAGGACCTGGCATCTGAGCAAATGTTTGATTCAGGTGAAAACAAAATCCAAGATAACAATTTAGAGCCAGAAAACAAAGTGTTCTTTTCATGACGAAATAAGTTAAAAGGTGAGCAACCTTATTTATTCACTTTAACAGAAAGAGCATTTAGCTTTTTGTTCAATTTCGCGTTTTCCAACTCCAGTTTTTCAATTTTTTCGTTTTGCTGAATTGTGTAAAGGGTCTGTTCTTCTACCTTCTGAAGAAGTATCGTGACCATTGCACCGATGTTGCTACCGGACTGCTCAACTTCAGCGGCGGAAGGAATTTCCGGTAAATGTTTGTTTTGGTTTATAAAATTCTTCAGTTCATGCAAAGGCATGAGATGGTAGTCGGAATTGAAAACAAAGTCGGGCCAGGTTGAATAGAGTTTTACTTTTACTTCTTCACAGATGATTTTTCCGTTCACCGCCAACTTGTAACCGGATGGAATTTGAGTTGTACCAATCCCTACGTTCCCAGTTGAAGGTAAATTGTATATATCATTAGAATGATTGCAATAATCAGTAACCCACCTGTTGGTGGGAGTAATACAAGGTAGTTGGTTAGTTCCGTGAGTGCCAATCCTCAAAAATCCCTGTCCATCCACAAAGACCGATCTCAGGCTATCGGTTGAATTTGTGTCAATTTTCAGTGCACTTTTTAATTCAATGGTACCGGAATTGTGAATCCGGATGCGCTCTGTATTGTTCGTGCGAATTCTGAAATCCTTATTGTCATTTGTCCCGATGTAATTCGAATCGGAAATAGTTCCGGAATTTCCTTTTAGTGTCCAGTCTTCCCTGTCGGGCTGTGTTAAAGTGATTTCGCTTGTTTTGTGACATCCGTTTTGGTCAGTCACCACTACGGAATAATTCCTTGCGATTACCCCGGATAAATTCGCGGTTGTTTGTCCGGTATTCCAAGCATAGGTGTAAGGACTTACCCCGCCGTTGACGTAGCTTGTAATGTAGCCATCCGAGCAATTGTAACAGGTCGTGTTTTTCCCATTGCTGTAAACGGTAGCTCCGGGATCATTGCTCAAAGCAGCAGGTTGGGTAAGACTAATCGAGCAGGTAATGAGAATGGAATTGGCATCGTGAATCTGCACTGTATAGGTTCCGCCTTTGAGGCTATCTATGTTCTGGGTAGTAT
>CAYMMN010000170.1:0-6974 GCA_964391495.1 uncultured Flavobacteriales bacterium
GCCAGTGTTACACAACCAGCCGCAATTTCATTGAATGTTTCTTCCACACCTTCCAATTGCGGACAGGCGGATGGCACAGCCGGTGTCATTGCTTCAGGAGGAACTTCATCTTATAGTTATCAATGGTCTCCTTCAGGAGGCAACGCTTCTTCCGCTTCAAATCTCGGAGCAGGAACCTATACGGTTACCGTTACTGACGCGAACAATTGTTCTTCAACAGCAACGGTTTCCGTTTCGAATTCTTCCGGATTAAGCACAAGCATACAATCACAAACAAATGTTTCATGCTTCGGTGGTTCAAATGGAAGCGCAGCAATACTTGCAACAGGAGGCGCAACACCGTATACATATAACTGGTCACCTTCGGGTGGCACCAATGCTTCAGCAACCGGTTTGAGTGCAGGTACTTATGTGATCACTGCAACAGACATGAACGGATGTTCCAGTTTGCAACAAATCACCATCACGCAACCGACTGCTATTACATTGACAATGCAGACCACTCCTTCAACCTGTTTCGGCACATCTACAGGATCAATATCGGTGCTTGCTAGTGGTGGATCTTCCGCATATACATATGTCTGGAACCCGCTTATTGGTTCCGGCGGCTCGGGTTCAAATTCTGTATCTGCAGGTAATTATACCGTTACCGTAACAGATCAGAGGGGTTGCACGGCATCTTCTTCTGCTACTGTCACACAACCCAACGCATTATCCGTTTCACTGACTGCTAGCCCGGCTCGATGTGGATTGGACAATGGATCGATTTCATCGAATGTAAGCGGAGGAACAGGAACCTATCATTACATCTGGACACTGACAGGCGATACTCTGAGCGCGATTCAAAATCTTGCAGCGGCAACATATACTGTCACAGTTACCGATGCAAATGCATGTACGACAACAGCTTCCGCAACAGTTGTTGCCAATACTTCTCCGCAACTGGTTCTTGCTTCTATGCATGAACTGACTTGTAATGGAAACTCAGATGGTTTGCTTAGCGTCTCTTTAAATGGTGGTACTCAGCCAATGTCCTATGCATGGACACCAAATGTTTCCACTTCAGCTTCTGCAAGCGGTCTTTCAGCGGGATTGTACAGTGTCATCGTAACCGACGCCAACGCATGTCGTGACTCGATCGGAATTTTACTTGATGAGCCGGCTCCGCTGGCAGTATTGATGTCGCCCAACAATGTAAATTGTTTCGGCGCAATGGATGGATTTATTTATGCAAATGCCGGTGGTGGAACTCCTCCTTATTCTTATGCATGGAATCCCGGCGGACAAACAAATGATTCTGCCGTAAATCTTTCACCCGGGACTTACGATGTGGTAGTGACGGATTCTCTGGGTTGCATCACAACAGCTTCAGCCAGTATTACCGGTCCGGATGAACTTGTGGCCAATGTCATTGCTTCAGATGTAAGCTGCTTCAGTGCCTGCAATGGTTCAGCGGAAGTTGTTGTTTCAGGCGGTGTTCAGCCTTATTATTTCAATTGGTGCAATGGTGATACCGGAACCGTTCAGGCGAATCTTTGTCCGGGTAGCTGCCAGGTCGTTGTCTCTGATGGAAACGGTTGTTTTGTCAATAAAGTATTTTCGATTTCGGAACCAACACCTTTGATCGTCTCACTGCAACACATTGATGCCAGTTGCCACAATTGCAGCGATGGAAGTGCCGCTGCTACAGTTTCGGGGGGATTGCCTCCGTATACTTATTTGTGGACACCATCCGGACAAACAAGCGCTCAGGCAATAAATCTGCCCGGCGATTTGTATACTTTGTGTGTGACTGACAGTGGGAATTGCACACAGTGTGATACTGTCAGAGTGATGGATGGAATCATTGGTATAGAAGAAATAAGGAACACAACCGCTTTGTATATTTTCCCAAATCCTTTTGATCAATTCACAACCTTCGTTTTTGGTTTGAGTCATGCTCAACATGTGAGCATTGAAATCACGGATCTTGCCGGACAGCTCGTTGAACATGTCGTAGACGCGAACCTTGCTGGTGGAGAACAAATTGTTCGTTTCGACGCTGGACATCTGAGTTCCGGAATTTATTTGTATCGCTTCCAGACAGAAGAACGAACCCAGACAGGGCGATTGTCTGTGACCAGATAATTTTTTTTCTATTTGTATTGCTTATCCTGAACAAGGGTACGAGTTGCTCATTCTATTCAATTAATTTTAAAATGACTTCATTAAACCTTTTCATTCGGGTTGAATCCAATGCAGCCTGAATTTATATTTTATAATTTCTGTGTACCAATTCATGCTCAAAAAAACAGTACTCAAGATGCATGTTGCATTATTGATTGAGTACAATTTGTATGACAGAAATTGCTTCAATTTCATTTGTATTTACAAGTGATTCGTTTCTTGAGTTATGAGTAGAGTATATTGTAAAGAATAATATTTATCTTCCTCCTCCGGACTTTCAGTTTCCCGTCAAATTTTTTCTGCCTCCTGCTTTCATGATGTATAATGATCTCATACAAAGGATGAATAATGCTGAGCAGGCAGCTTATTCTGAATTTGTAAAAATTTTTGGTTCCAAAGTGTACAATACTGTTCTTGGGATTTTGCAGAACAGGGAAGATGCGGAGGATTTGACCCAGGAAATTTTCGTAAGCATTTTTAAATCGATTCATCAGTTCAGGGGCGATTCGAAACTTACAACCTGGATATACAGGATCACCGTCAGTAAATGCTACGAATTTCTCCGAAAGAAAAACACCAAAAAGCGTTTCGTGATTTTTCATCAGCAAAAGGAGGATCAGGAACTTTCACCTCTGGATACTATCCCCGATTTTGAACACCCCGGAATTCAGCTCGAGAAAAAGGAAATGTCAAGAATTCTCTTTGCCGCTATCGCCAAACTTCCTGAAAACCAAAAGACTGCATTTGTTCTAAGCAAAATTGAAATCCTCTCCTACGCTGAAATCGCGGAGGTGATGGGACTTACGGTATCTTCTGTAGAATCACTCTTGTTTCGCGCAAAACAGAATCTTCAGAAACTGCTTAGGGATTATTATGAAAAAAAATGAAATCAGGCGCAAGTTTACCGCAGGATTGACATCTAACCATCAGATCCGGTTGATTTACTTTATTAAATCTCCGGATTTTCACAAAGAATTGAAATGAATATTGAGAATAAAAATTCAATAGATCAGAAAATCGAAGCAACGCTTCAAAGCCTTGATGGTTTGCAAAAACCTGAATTGCCTTTGGGTCTGGAACAAAAGATTATTTCAAAAGTTAATGCTCTTCCTGCTCGAATCTATGACCTTCGTCCGGTTGTAAAATGGGCAATCGCCGCAAGTATTGTGTTGTTGGCCGGAATCAATATTTTGTCTATGATTCATTACCAGAAATCCAGCCGCATCACTACGACTCAATCGAGTCCGGTTTACCAGGAATATTTTAGTTACCTCAATTCAATTAATTAAGCGAGGAATGGAAAATTCAAAATTTCTCAAAGTTGTAATTATTATTTTGTTGCTCATTAACCTGGCAACACTGGGATTTATGTGGACAAGAAAAGGTCCGCCCATGGGTCCGCCTCCTCATCGTGATTTGGTTGAATTTCTGAGTCGTGAATTGAATTTGTCACAGGTACAAAGAGAGAAATTTGAAACATTGAAAAATGAACACCGGGTATCCGTTCAATCCTTACGTGAAAACAGCAGAGAATTACACGACGCGTTTTTTGACATGTTGAGTAAAAATCCTGTCGATAAAGCTCAGGTTGAAGCCATGGCTGATTCCATGGTGAGTCAGCAGAAACAAATTGAATTGTCAACCTTCTATCATTTTCAAAAAGTGAGAGAAATCTGTACATCTGAACAACAGAAAAAATTTGACGAAGTCATCAATGAAGCTTTGCGAATGATGGCTCCCGGACCGAGGCAAACACTCGTCTTACCCGAGCACTACAGCATTACCATTATAAATATCCCCAACCATAAAGACCACTATGAAAAAAACAGTCTTCTCTCTCTTCTTTGCTCTGTCGGCTTTGCTTTCATTCGCGCAAACACCGGAGGTTACAACCTGGGTTCGCAATACAACCGGCGCGACAGGCTACAATGGAATTCCTTCCAATGTTCAGGTGGTGCAATATTCCACAAACAATGTTTATGTGAGTTGTACCTGCATTCCGGGATACAGTATCGGACCATGGGGTGGAAATCCGAATACTCCTTCAAACCAGAATTTTGTTTTTAAAATCACAAGAAACCCTGTAGAAAATACAGGCACTCCAACAGCTATTGGTTTGGGTCATACCGGAGTCTGGTCCAACGGTGTGAGTGTATTCAATGTTTCCGACGCGATGTCCTATCAAAACCAGGGAATCTGGAACCGTAATGCGTATTATTGGGAAGGACAGGGATTCGACAATTGCCTGGGACATCCACAACAACAGGGCGAATATCATCACCATGTGAGCCCAACCTGTTTGTATGATGATGCTGACAGTACAAATCATTCACCGATTATCGGTTACGCTTTTGATGGTTTCCCGATTTATGGCGCGTATGCATACACCAATACCAACGGTACCGGTCCGATCAAAAGAATGACCAGCAGTTACGCTGTATCTGCAAATACAACACGTGCTAACGGACCGGCTGTCAATGCGACTTATCCGGCAGGATGTTTTATTGAAGATCATATTTACACACCGGGTTCCGGCGATCTGGATCAGAGAAATGGAAGGTTTTGTGTCACTCCGGAATATCCTGCAGGAACTTATGCTTATTTCGTGACCATCGATGCGGCTCTCAATCCTGTGTTTCCTTACACCATGTATGGAACTTATTACGGTGTAGTGCAACAGGGAAATACCGGTCCGGGTTCAGGACATGTGACCATTACTGAGCCGACTACTGTCCACAATGGAAGTACTACTGCCGTGCAGGAGATCACTTCCGGAATTCAATATTCGATGAGTCCAAATCCGGTAAATGAATTTGCATTCATTTATATGGATCCTTCCAGTGATAATAATATCCGTGCGGAGTTGTATAATTCTCAGGGCAAATTACTGCAGGTATTTGACAACTGGCAGCCAAGCATCAGCTATACACTTGATTTTACAAAATACCCATCCGGAAATTATTTGCTTCATTTGTCTTCTAAAACACAAAGCCATATTCAAAAAATAGTGGTTGCCAAATAAATTGAAATCTGTTTTCCTGATACGATCCTGCAAAAGAACAAGACAGTATTTTTCTGCTCTTGTTCTTTTGTTTTGTTGCTGTTCGGCGCCAGTAAAGGCGCAGAGTGGATTGGAAATCCTCCTGCAACATTTTGCAGGAAACCAGGCACTCAGTCTGGATTCAGGATCCTATACAAATGAATCGGGTCAGCATTTTACGGTAACAAAATTCAAATACTATCTCAGTAATTTCCAGCTCAAGAGTGTGGATGGTAAGGAATATAATTCTAAAGAAGTTTTCCTTGTCAACGAAGAGGAAGCGTCTTCAAAGAAAATTTTTCTTCCGGATGTTCCAACAGGTAACTATTCTTCGCTTTCCTTTACGCTTGGAGTCGACAGTATTCTGAACTGTAGCGGTATTCAATCCGGCGCTCTTGATCCCGTGAACGGAATGTTCTGGACATGGAACACGGGATATATTTTTTTGAAACTGGAAGGGAAATCTCCTGCTTCCAAATCTCCGGCTAATATGTATGAATTTCACGTAGGAGGTTATAAGTCTCCGGCAAATTGCATTCGAAGAATAACTCTGCCGCTTGATCAAAAATCAGTTAAGGAGCCATTAAGACAAATTGTTCTCAGGACTGATGTTCTTGAATTATTTAAATCACCGGAAAAAGTGGACTTGTCTGTACTTTCATCCGTCACTGATTTTCACAATGCGGAAATGATGGCCGATAATTATTCCGATATGTTTTCTGTCCTTGAGATTCATTGATCAAAAAATGACAAGACGGCTGATTGTATTTTCTTTTCTGATCATTTTTACCGTTTTGTTCGCGGGATTCATACAGGATAATCCGTATTTCGAAATTCATCCGGAGGATGTGGAAATGAAAATTCCCAAAGGATTTCCCGAACCCTTGTATGATCTGAAGAATAATAAAATTACAGTTGCGGGTTTTACCCTTGGGAGGAAATTGTTTTATGATCCCATTCTTTCAAAAGATTATTTCACCAGTTGCGCGAGTTGTCATCAGCGTTTCGCCGCATTTGCTCACATTGATCACGCGCTGAGTCATGGAATGCTGGGGCAAATTGGAAAACGAAATGTTCCTGCTTTACAAAACCTGATCTGGAAAGACGCGTTTATGGCAGATGGAGGAATCAATCATCTCGATCTTCAACCTCTGGCTCCGCTGACAAGTCCGATTGAAATGGGAGAGAGCCTGGATACTGTGCTGATGAAATTGCAAAAAGATTCAATCTACCCCGGACTTTTCAAAAAAGCATTTGGAACAACCGACATCACTTCCGAGCGACTGCTAAAATCTCTTTCACAATTTTTAGCATTGATGGTTTCTTCCAATTCAAGGTTTGACAAATATCTTGAAGGAAAACAGACCTTTTCTGATCAGGAAACAAGAGGGTTGAATCTGTTCCGAACTAAATGTGAAAATTGTCATAAGGAGCCCTTGTTTACAGATAACTCCTACCGGAATATCGGACTGAAACCCGATTCAGCATTGAAAGATTCTGGACGTGCAGTAATTACAGGGAAAGTGGAGGATTATATGCGTTTCAAAGTTCCTTCCTTACGTAATGTCGAAAGAACCTATCCATACATGCACGATGGAAGATTCCGGAATCTCAATGAAGTCATGAAGCATTATGCCGAAGGAAAATTTTATACAGATAATTTTGATCCGAGTATTCAGCGTGCCGTGGGCTTGACTGAACAGGAGCAAAGCGATCTGATCGCCTTTCTGAAAACACTCACCGATAATACTTTTTTAATGGATCGTCG
>CAYMMN010000171.1:0-6958 GCA_964391495.1 uncultured Flavobacteriales bacterium
CGATGCAGTACAAAACATCACTCTGACCAAAGGTGGTATGCCGGCAAATTACGGTGGCCGACTTGCCTCCGTTCTGGATATCCAAATGAAAGAGGGAAATAACAGGAAATACAGTGCTGAAGGCGGTATTGGTTTCGTTTCATCCCGACTCACTATTCAGGGTCCGATTAAACAGGACACAGGATCATTCATCGTTTCCGGAAGAAGAACATTTATTGATTTGTTCTTTGGCCCTCCTTTCGTTAAAAAGACTTCAAATATCTATGGAAATAAATATTACTTCTATGATTTGAACGCGAAATTGAATTACCGCCTGAGTGACAGGGACCGCTTGTTTATCAGTGGTTATTTTGGAAGAGATGTGTTCCGTTATAAGAGTCCGGATTCCGATTTTTCAATCAATGTTCCCTGGGGAAATACAACAGGAACATTGCGATGGAATCACTTGTTCAATAATAAATTGTTCATGAACACTGCTTTAATCTATACGGACTATCAGTTTGAATTCGAAGGCGGACAGGATGCTTTTACCTTTAAATTATTTTCAGGAATCACAGACTATAATTTAAAAAGTGACTTCACCTGGTTACCGAATGTGAAACACAATGTAAAATTCGGAGGACAGTATATTTTCCACGTGTTTGTTCCCAGCAATGCTTCCGCAAAATCGGGTGACGTAGTATTCGATCTCGGAAAGGTTCTCAAAAATTATGCGCATGACGGTTGTCTCTATGTGAATGATGAATTTGATCTGAGCAATACCATCAAATTAAACGGAGGTTTAAGGTACACGGTGTTTCAGCAGGTAGGTCCGTTTGATCGTTTCAACAGGAGCCCCACCAATGGGAATGTAATTGATACTGTCCACTATGAAGCAGGTAAAAATGTAAAAACCTATTCAAACCTGGAACCACGATTTTCAACACGTTTTAGTTTGAGTCCGCGCTCATCCATTAAAGCTTCCTACACTCAAAACTATCAATACATCCACCTTGCATCGCTGTCAGGCGTTTCATTGCCGACAGATACCTGGATCCCAAGTACAGACCAGGTAAAACCTCAATTTGGTACTCAATATGCTTTGGGTTACTTCAGAAATTTCAAGAACAATACTTACGAAACAAGCCTGGAAGTATATTATAAAGAAATGAAGAACCAGGTTGAATTCAAAGAAGGTTATCTTCCTGAAAATACCGTCAATGATAATATCGACAATAATTTTGTTTATGGTAAAGGTTGGAGTTACGGAGCCGAGTTGTTTTTAAAGAAAGCAAAAGGAAATTTTAGTGGATGGATAGGATACACGATAGCGTGGACAAAAAGGAAGTTCCCGGATCTGAATCTTGGCAACACATTCTTTGCAAAATATGACAGAAGACACGATGTTTCTGTTGTACTCACATATGAAATGGGGACCCGCTGGGTATTCGGCGCCACATGGGTTTATGCCACAGGAAACCTGAATACTTTCCCTCAACGATTGTATGTATTATCCAATGGTGATGTTGTTCAGGATTATGGCGGTCAAAGAAACAATTACCGTTTGCCTGCTTACCACCGTCTGGATTTGAGTGCAACCATTAAGAGCAAACCGGGCAAGAAATACGAGTCGAGCTGGAACTTCAGTATTTTCAATGCTTACAACAGGTACAATCCTTATATCATTTATTTCGATTCAAAGACGGAAGAAAATTCAATTCAAATCCAGGCAAAGCAAATTTCCCTCTTCCCTATTATCCCCAGTGTCACATACAATTTCAAGTTCTAAGGCAATGCTCAATTTCAGCAAACGAATCATGAAAATAAACAAACACACCCTTTTCCTTTTCTCAGTAGTATTTTTTATATCACTGCTTACTGCCTGTGAAAAAAATGTAACTGTAGAAATACCGGAAGCCGATACTCAATTGGTTGTAGAAGGTTATATTGAAACCGGTGTCAATCCATTCGTCATTTTGTCAAAGACACTTCCCTTCTTCGGCTCCATTAATACAAGTACAACCAGTTTGCTTGCCAATACAGTGACAGGCGCTTTGGTAACCATTAATGACGGTACCGTAATAGATACCCTGAAACAGTTTGCAGGAGTGGATTACGGTATATATACCACTCCGAATGTAGTTGGCGAGGTAGGAAAATCCTATATACTAACCGTTGTTGTAAACGGCAAAACTCTTCGAGCAGTGACCAGTATTCCCAATCCTGTTAATCTTGACAGTGTGTGGTGGAAAGTAGACGGACAAAGAGATTCTCTTGGTTTCGCATGGGCACATTTGACAGATCCTGACACTCTTGGAAACTGTTACCGCTGGTTTGCAAAAAGAATTAACAGATATACTTATGGTGAAGACATTGGAAAAGTGAAAGATTCCATCTTTATTGCTCCTCAGGGATCCGCATCGGAAGATAAATTTTTCAATGGACGCAGCTTTGATTTTAATGCTTTCCGTGGACAATCCAAAAATTCTCAGAAAGCGGATGATCAGGATTTCGAAAGAATCTTTTTCAATCGGGGTGATACTATTGTGGTAAAATTCTGCAGCATTGATCGGGCACATTTTGAATTCTGGAGAACGGAAGAAACTCAGGTAGGGAATAATGGAAATCCATTTGGTTCCCCTGCTCCCATAACCTCTAATATTGAAGGCGGACTAGGCATCTGGGGTGGATATGCAAGCACTTTCGATACTATTATCGCGAGATAATTAATACAATACTCATACGGAAGACTTACTTTCGTAATCCTTTACAGATTACGTGAAACGAATAGGTTTTCTATTTTCTTGCTTGTTTTTTATTTCCTTGCTCAGCAAAGCACAGGGGTCTTTAGAATTTCATGTCACTGACAGCATCACAGGACTTCCCTTATTTGGAGTATCCGTAGGTATTGAAGGCTCCAGCCTTGGCAGTATAACTGATGCAAATGGAAATATTTCCTTTAAAGAACTAAAAAATGGGAATTATGAAATTGCCTTTGTTTTGATTTCCTACAAACAAAAAAAAGTTCAGATTTCCATTCCCAACCGAATGCCTTCTCCAATAAATATCAAACTGGCGCCTCTTCAACAAAATTTAAATGAAGTCATTATCAGTACGACCAGAACCAATTCAAGGATAGAAGATCAACCGGTAAAAATCGAAGTGATTGGAACGGCAGATCTGGATGATGAAAGTTCATTGGAACCGGAAACAATTTCAAGTCTGCTTGGTGATCTTGCCGGTATCAACACTCAGCAAACCTCACAGATCAATGGAAACACTGAAATAAAAATCCAGGGTCTTGATGGTAAGTATACAAAACTCCTTCGGGATGGATTGCCTCTCTTCGAAGGATTCTCTGGAGGATTTGGAATTCTGGATTTGCCACCGCTTGATTTGAAACAAGTGGAACTAATCAAAGGTCCCGCCTCTACTCTTTATGGAAATGGCGCAGTTGCAGGGCTGGTCAATCTGATCTCAAAAGAACCGGCAGATAGTACGCAGTTTACTATTGATTTGAATCAGACTACACTGTCTGAAACAAATTTGAATGCCTACTATTCGAAAAAAGGGAAAGTTACAGGCTTGAGTGTTTTTGCCGGTGCAACCCATCAATTGCCTGCGGATGTGAATCATGACGGCTATTCAGATGCGCCAAAAAACGACAATGTTTTTTTTCATCCACGATTCTTCTTTTATCCAAAAAATAAATCTCAGGTCAGGATAGGAATCTCTTATTTGAATGACAGGAATATGGGTGGAAAAATGGAAGACATCGGCAAGGAAATCCCGGCTGTTGCCACATTTTACTCCCTTGACCGGTCACAAAGATTTACCATTGATTATGCCTACACTCAAAATTCAGATTCCAAAAACCAATGGAATATCAAAGGAAGCATGAGTAATGTGAGTCGCAATACTTTATTCAAAGACGCAAGGATGGAAGTAAATCAATTGCTCATTTATCAGGAGCTAAGCAGAAATTTTATTTTCAAAAAACACACTTTGGTTACAGGTGTCAATTACAATTCATCTTATTATAGTTTGCTGAGCAATCATAATCAGTTGTATCAGGAAAAAGGAAATTCATTGATCCCCGGAATATTTTTTCAGGATCACTGGACAATCAGTCAATCAATTATTATAGAAAGTGGTTTTAGAGCAGACCTGACAGATTTCACTAAAGTTATTCCGCTTCCTGCAATTTCATTACTTGCTCATTGGAATGAGCATTTGAGTTCAAGAATTGGAGGAGCCCTTGGTTACCAGCTTCCTGAAAATCTTCCTTCACAAATCTGGGAGTCGGGACAAACAATTATCCCCGTATCTCATGCAAAAGAAGAAAGATCAGCTGGTTGCAATGGAGACTTTCAATACAAATCTTTTTTCGGAAATACTTCAATCACTCTGAACCAATCTTTCTTTTACATCAGGATTCAAGATCCTGTTGTATTCGTTGATTCATTTCCAAGAGTTCTGATTATGAATGAACCCGGAAATATGACTTCTATGGGAACAGAATGTTATGTTCGTATTGAACGTGATCCCTTTGAAGTATATCTTGGATATGTTTATACCAACACTGAAAACGTCATTTCAGAAAAACACATTCATTCCATCCTCGTTTCACCACACAAATTTGCAGGAACATTCGTTGTGGAACCCGGAGAAACCTGGAAATTCGGTTTCGAAGGTGCCTACACATCTTATCAATATTTATCCGATGGCCGTAAAGCTCCAGGATTCTGGTTCGGAGCATTAATGGCGCAGCATCATTTTCGAAAATTTGTATTTACACTGAATTGCGAAAATCTCTTTGACTTCAAGCAAAGCGATTATGAAAACCTTGTCGATGCGACAACACAACCTCCTCGTTTTAAGGAAGTATGGGGTCCTACTCTGGGTCGTAATGTAAACCTTTCTATCCGATACTCCATTCGATAAATGAATGGTATAATGAAGTAAAAATCCATTCCATTTTCGTATTTTTGCATTCCAATTCGGAGGAATTATGTCAAACGAAAATGAACATGTAAAATGCCTGATCATCGGTTCCGGACCAGCAGGATATACAGCAGCAATTTACGCGGCGAGAGCGGATATGAAACCTGTTATGTATCAGGGATTACAACCGGGCGGTCAGCTTACAATTACTACAGAAGTAGAAAATTATCCCGGTTATCCGAAAGGTACTATGGGTCCGGAAATGATGGAAGATTTTAAAGCTCAAGCTGAACGTTTCGGAACAGATATCCGCTTTGGTTATGCAACGTCGGTTGATTTTACCGGACCAGTGCATAAAGTTGTTGTGGATGAAACAAAAACCATCACCGCGGATTCCGTGATCATCGCTACCGGTGCTTCCGCAAAATGGCTGGGTCTTGAATCCGAACAAAGGCTGAATGGTTTCGGTGTTTCCGCTTGTGCTGTTTGTGACGGATTCTTTTTCAAAGGACAGGATGTCGCCATTGTAGGAGCCGGAGATACCGCTGCTGAGGAAGCAACCTATCTTGCCAAGCTTTGTAAGAAAGTCTATATGATAGTTCGTCGTGATGAAATGCGTGCAAGTAAAGCCATGCAGCATCGTGTTTTGAACACTCCGAATATTGAAGTGTTGTACAACAGTCAGACAAAAGAAGTTATTGGTGGAAAATCCGTTGAAGGGGTGATTGTCACCAATTCAAAAACCGGAACTGAACGTACATTGGAAGTGACCGGATTTTTTGTCGCCATTGGACATCAACCGAATTCTGACATTTTTAAACCCTGGCTGGAAATGGATGAAACCGGTTACATCAAAACAATTCCGGGAACTTCTAAGACGAATATCGAAGGCGTTTTCGCTGCCGGAGATGTTGCAGATAAAGTCTACCGTCAGGCAGTTACCGCCGCGGGTACAGGTTGTATGGCAGCACTGGACGCGGAAAGATACCTTGCCGGTAAAGGAATACATTGATCAATACAATGTTTTGACATTGTACGGGCATATTTTCAGTTTTACTACCTTTCAAATTGAACCATCATGTGGAAAGAAGAAAACAATTGTTTGTGTGCCAATTTCGAATTCAAAGATTTTATTCAGGCTTTCACCTTTATGACGAGGGTGGCTTTTGTCGCTGAAAAAATGAACCATCATCCTGAATGGAAAAACGTCTGGAACAAAGTTGAAATTCGTTTATCCACCCACGATGCCGGGGATATTGTGACGGAAAAAGACAAAAAATTAGCCGCGGAAATAGATAAAATTTTTCAGGAATACAGGCATTAAAGACTACGGAAGTTCATTTTGTTTAACGAATGATATATTCTTCGTGTGGCATCATCTTATCCCAGGTAGAACTAGCATCTTTGGTTATTTTGTAATTGGTGCAATCACAGAATAAGTTCTTGCCTCTCACAAAACAATTCCGACTGCTGGTGATGCACAACTCTTTTGAATCATATACAATTCCTTCGTAACGGATTTCATTTTTTTCAAATCCAAACTTATTTCCGAGCTGATATCCGAAGGAGCATGAAACACCAGAGACCCAGTCCGGAACATAGTAAACCATCGCCCAGGCTTCTTTCTCAATTTGATTTAAGGGTGTGTAAATAACGTGATATCCGTCTGACATTCGGGCATAAGTCCATTGTGTTCCTCCCCGATCCGCATTGTAAGTCGTATACAATTTGCGAGAACCTCTGAGCGAATTAACAGCACAAGCCAATTCTTTTACTTCATTCGTTCTGTCAGACATGCCAAGGGATTCATCAAACCTGAAATTCTCAATAGCTGAAGTGTCAACTCTGGTAAATTTAGTGAATGAATGAAAGTAAATGTCATTCAACTGGTCGATGTCATAGAAGTCAAAGCCTGTATTTAAATTGTTCTGATAATCCGACAAAGCCCACCGATCATCCTTTTTTAACCAGACATGTTCATGATCCTCAAAGTAAATATCCTGATAAATAGCCGGGATGACCATTCTTGAATAAC
>CAYMMN010000172.1:0-6955 GCA_964391495.1 uncultured Flavobacteriales bacterium
TTCCCATTACATCAAGCGCAGGAACAGTAACCTTTACATTCTGTTTGTGTAATTCCATTCCAAATCTGGTGATCTCATCACAAACTTTCATTGCATCCTCGTAACTCAATCCTGCAATTTTATCACGAATGAAATCATCGGAATATTCCCTCAATGGAGCCTTTTTCTTGTAGACATAAATTGCTATTTCACCATCCTTAGATAATAATTTCACAAGATTTAAAAAAGCGGTTTCGGCGTTTGCTGTATGATGCAATACTTCCTGACTATAAATAAAATCAAAGGTGCCAAGGTCTGAGAGATCGGTCATGAGATCTTTCTCATAAAACGATGTGTTCGGCGCATTGTCAAGATTTTTCTTCGCGATTTCACTGGCTACAAGATCAATCCCAACAATTTCACTTTCTGCAGGAGCAGTTGTGCGCAACAAGGCGGTAACCCTGCCATTTCCGCATCCTGCATCCAATATTCTTTTTTTGTTTTTCAGGAAAGAAGATAATTCAGTTGCCGACTGAAATCCGTTTCTGTTCAATATCCAGTTACGAATATCTGACCCTTCACGAAGTGTTTCAGAAAAGGCGAGGTCAGGATTGTTTTTCCATTTGCTGAAAAAACTCTCGGCTGTATTGTTGGTACTATTCATGATATACACTTTTTTAATCCCTCCTGCAATGAAGTCAGTGGTTGGTATTTTGTAAGATTATAAATTCTGGAAGAATCACAGCGGATGTTTACTACATTTCCTTCCTGGATCTTCACATTTGCTTTCTTTCCGGATAGGGAAGCGACAAGGTCAATAATTTCCCGTAGTGATGTTTCTTTTGCTCCACCTAAATTCAGTATTTCAAATTTTTTGATCTCTGTTGAAATTAGTCTGCTGATGATTTCAATGCAATCGTCAATATAAATCGGACTTAACAACAATCCTTTGTTTTGATTCAATTGAATTTCTCCACCAGATAAAATTTTATCAATGATGTTCGGGATCAGCATGTTTTTCTGTCCGGGTCCGTAAGGGGAGAACAAACGAAGTATAGCTATGGAGATTGAATCACTGTACGGTTTCAATAAATTTTCAGCTGCTAGTTTGGAAGCCGCGTAAAAATTGGAAGCTTCAGTTTCGTTGGACTCCATTAAAATAGCCGTGGAGTTTTTGTATACGCTTCCGGTAGATGCGAAAATGAATTTCGCTACTCCGTTCCTTTTGCACCAGTCAATGAGCTGAAATGTGGAATTTACATTCACCATGTAAATATCCTTTGCCTTATCAGGAAATTCCCTGTAATGACGGGATTGTGCAAGATGTACCACTGCGTCCGGCTTTGGAAGATGTCCGGGAAGGACAAATTCTCCGCCGAAATCAATCTGAATAGGGTAGTGTCTTGAAGAAAGAGGAGAGTGTAAGGATCTGTCAGCAGTATACACTTCATATTCCGGATTCCGCAACAATGCCGAAACCAGGTGACTGCCAATAAATCCTGATGCTCCTGTAACTAAAATCTTCATGCAGTTTCTTCGGTTTCATTAAAAACAAAATGGCGCAACCACCACTCCAGACAAATGAATGACCAGATCAGCAGGCGATGGTTTACATTCTGATTGCAATGCTCGTCAAGCGTTTTGTCTATGTAAGCTGGGCTGATAAATTCACGCAGCCTTGATTGTTTCTTATCCGTGATTAATGAGGATACATACTGGAAATTTTCACCGCGATACCAGGATTCATCCGGTGCGGAAAAACCCTGCTTTTTACGTTGTAAAATCTGTTGTGGTAATATTTTTGACATTGATTTCCGGAGCACATTTTTTCCGTCATCAAATTGCATCTCATACCTTCTCAGTTTTCCCAAATCGTTTTCGTCAATGCGGGTCATCTCGTCAAATTTTCCGAGCTTGTAACGGACAGGGATTTTTTGAGCGAAGTCAACAAGGTCATTGTCCATAAACGGAAATCTTTCTTCCATCGAATGAGCCATCGCCAGTTTGTCGCCAACAAGAAAAAGTGCCGGAAGAAATGTCTTTGCTTCAAAATACAATGAGTTTTTTACATGATCTTCAGGAGAACCATAACTCAGTTTATCATTGTACAAAAACACATTTTTGAAAACAGAAAACGGATCTCTGCCAGCTTGTGTTTTTGAATATACTTCTGAATTGAACAAGTGCTTTTTATCCTCATCATTCACGAGACGTTGCCAGAAACTGTAGTATTCCTTGAAATAGTCATCGCGGTTGAGGGACTTACTCACGCGGTAATATCTCCAGGGATAGCCACCATACAATTCATCACCGCCGGCACCACTCAGACAAACCTTTACAAATTTGCTGGCAAGACCTGAAATGTAATAGTTCGGATAACTCATGCCGACTCGCAGATCCTCCAGATGGTACACAAGCTTTGGCATAGCCCACGACAAATCGCTACTATTCAGTACCTGCTCGTAATGTTCCGTTTTGTAATAGCTGGCCATCAATTCAGCATCGCGACGCTCGTCAAAATTTGCTTCACGACCAGTCGTTGCCGACATATCAAATCCGCAGGTAAATGTCGCGAGTCGGGATGTTTGTCTGCTTGCTACCGATGTAATCGAGCCTGAATCCATACCGCCGCTCAGGTAACATCCAACGCGCACATCCGCGACCATCTGACGTTCTACCGCTTGCTGGAAGAGACGAAAAGTTTCTTCCTCAGCGGTTTTTTCATCAATGCGTTCATCCGTATCGGTGAAATTATAATCCCAATACGACCAC
Organism: uncultured Flavobacteriales bacterium; assembly: GCA_964391495.1. GTDB lineage: Bacteria > Bacteroidota > Bacteroidia > AKYH767-A > 2013-40CM-41-45 > JADKJP01. The sequence continues at coordinate 2,752 of CAYMMN010000172.1, forward strand.
TCTTTTAGTTTCAGTTGTCTGTCGAATTTCAATATTCTTGCGGGAGCAAGCAACTGGATGCCTTTGAAGAGGGTATGAAAACGAAAGAGATTCTGAAATGTGAAATACTCATTCAGTGCTTCGTAATTAATATCGAACTGATAGCCGGGATGAACAAGAATCGCTTTGATTTCAGATGCAAAAATGATTTTATCATTCTGAATGCTCACATATACCGGTTTAATACCGAATCTGTCACGCGCAATCACCAATTCTCCCGAACGTTTGTCGTAAATCGCCAAAGCGAACATTCCGTTCAGCTTTTTGAAGACGTCATCGCCCCATTCGAGATAACCTTTCAACACAACTTCTGTGTCTGTCCTCGATGAAAAGGAATGACCGCGTTCTATCAATTCATTGCGCAGTTCAGCGAAATTGTAAATCTCTCCATTGAAAGTGATCACGAGTGAACCATCTTCCGTGGACATGGGTTGTTTCCCGGCAGAGGTCAGATCCAGAATCGCAAGCCGCTTGTGACCAAGTGCAATGTTTTCATGCACATACACACCATCTCCGTCCGGACCACGGTGTGCAATTCTGCTCAACATTTTTTTGATGATGCCGCTATCCGAAACCGGTTTATCAGCATACAGGAATCCGGCTATACCGCACATGGGCTTAGATTGCAGAAATTTTTTGTTGCGCGATTCGCCAGTCGATGAGTCTCAATAAACCATCTTTCAACGATGTAGAAAAATAAAAATCAATTTCTTTTTTTGCCTTATCAACTGATGCGATTCTGTTTTTTACAAATTGTCTTGCATCATCCGGTGCATAAGGTTTATACGTTACCTGAAGATCCGAATTTTTCAGTGAAAGAATAAGATTACAAAGTTCTCGGATGGTCGTTTGCACACCTGTGCCGACATTGTAAAAGCCAATATTGACAGGACTGATCAAAGCCTTGATATTGCATTCAGCAACATCATCGACATAAATAAAATCGTACGCCTGGGTTCCGTCTCCATTGATTGTTGGCGGATCATTCTGATCAATCTTGTTCAGCATAATTGGAATAACACCGGTATATGCAGCATTCTGATCCTGTCCGGGTCCATATACATTCATGTAACGCAATCCCACAATCGGTAAACCATACCGGTCATTATATGCAGTGCACATGGCCTCACCGGCAATTTTGGTTGCACCGTAAAAATTTTTATTGTTGAAAGGATGTTCTTCCGTCATCGGAACCTGTAAGGCATCGCCATAAACAGAAGCGGAAGAGGAGTAGACCAGTTTCTTGATGTTGTTTTTTACACAAGCTTCAAGGACATTGAACGTTCCTGCTATGTTCACTTCAAAAGCTGTACGCGGATAATCTTTGCAGTGCAAAAGCCACATCGCGGCAAGGTGAAAAACATAATCCATCCCTTTCATCGCGTCATGCAGGATATCGATATCCCGTACGTCACCACCAACATCAAATATCCTGACCCTTGGATCTTTCAGGGATTGATTGATGTTCTCATGTTTGCCACGTACAAAATTGTCGTAAATGACAATCTCTTTAACATCCTCATTTAGAAGACGTTTAACAACATGTGAGCCGATAAAACCAGCTCCGCCGATGACGAGTACCCTGCTACCTTCCAGTTTCATTGATTTTGTTTTTGAGAATTTACATGGTGATTTTCCTCTCCATGAATTGAACAAAATTAAGAAAATTTTCGACACTCATCCTTCGTTTAGCCCGGTAGAAATGCCGTCCATTAACAGCCTAAATTGTGGAAATTTCTTCCTTATAAATAACGATTCACTGTTGATAGTCGGGCAAAACCCGGAACAGCAGCATGAAAAAAAGCAGTATCATTGCCGCGAAGCATCACGCTAAAAATGGGAGTAATCAAACGTCAGGGAATCACGAATACAATCTCCAGTTACCTCGGTATTGGTATTGGCTTTGTCAACCTGATTGTGATTCAACCACAATTCCTGACCAAAGAAGAGCTTGGTTTAACGCGGATACTATATTCGTTCTCCATCCTGGTAGCCATGTTTATTCCACTTGGAATCGGGAATGCTGCTATACGTTACTTTCCACTTTTCAAAGACAAGGAAAATAAAAACCATGGTTTTTTTGCTTTCATGAATTTGTTTCCGCTTGCGGGATTTGTGCTGTCTTGCCTTGTGATATTTTTATTCAAGGATTTTATTCTCAATCAATACCGGACACAAAGCCCTTTGTTTCTCGAATATTTCAACTGGGTTTTTCCATTGATTTTTTTCAATGGATTTATTTCCGTCCTCAGCATCTATTGTTTTGCCAACTACAAGTCAACAGTTCCTGCATTCATCAACGATGTCGTGGTTCGTATTCTGACCATCATTGTTGTTTCCATCTATTTCATGAAGTGGGTAACATTGAATCAATTTGTCGCGATGTTTGTTGGAGTTTATGCAATTCAATTCTTCGGACTGATCCTGTATATTTTTCAATTCGACCGCCCGGGATTCAAAATTGACTGGGCCATTTTCCGTGAAAAGAAAATGTTTGAGCTGATACGCTACGGATTATTGCTCTGGTTTGCAAACATTGCATCGATAGGACTCAAATACTTTGACTCTATCATGATCGGGAAATATCTTCCGCTTTCATTTGTCGGCATCTACACCATCGCGGCTTTCGTCCCGACTGTGATCGAGGCTCCATTAAACGCAATCGACAAAATTGCTTCAGCAAAAATCTCCTTTGCCTGGGCAGAAAATGATCATTCACAGATCAGGGAGATCTATCGTAAATCGAGTTTGTACCTTTTCCTGCTTGGTGGTTTCCTGTTTCTAAATATAAACGTAAATATTCACACCCTGCTCAGATTCCTGCCATCAGGGTATGAAGAAGGGGAGATTGTCGTTTATATCATCAGTATTGGAACTCTGTTCAACATGGCTACAGGCTTGAATGCTTCGATCCTTTTTAATTCGGAGAAATTCAGATTCGGAGCCTTCTTCCTGGTACTGCTTGCCGGAATTATCCTGGCATTGCAAATGTTCCTCATTCCGATTTATGGTATAGCCGGAGCTGCAATCGCCACCTGTATCGCTTCTCTGATTTACAATCTGATGTTGTTCCTGACTGTATGGAAATTCTTCGGACTTCAACCTTTTGAAAGAGGAAATGTAAGGGTGTTGTTAAGTCTTATCCTTTGTTTTGGAATCGGATTGATGATCCCGCATACGGACAATAAAATTCTGGATATCATAATACGATCAGGTGTCGTATCGCTTCTCTATTTTATTTTGATTTACTCTCAAAATATCGTCCCTGAATTCCACAAATATTTACCCTGGGAGAAAAAAAATTAACTGACTTTTTTCAGAAGAGCTTTTGCTTTTTCCTGTGTGTCTTTGTCATCCGCATCTTTTGGGATCATGTCGATCACCTTTTTACACCAAACTTTGCACATTACATCATCACCTTTATTATCACGTTCGGAATAGGTGAGTGCCAGCTCGTATTTGTGAAGCATCGCGTCCGGCTCGAGCAAGATCGCTTTTGAAAAACAATCAATCGAAGCATCGTATGATCCTCCTTCCGGAACACCACCAAACAAGGTATTGATCATTGCCTTTTCAGCAAAATTAAATCCGGCGATGGTTCGGTGCCATCTGCCTAAAATATGGTAAGCGCCGGCTAATTTTGGATCCAGTCGTATCGCCTCATCACATTCCTTCTTGATCAGCTTCGCATTCGCGATCTTTTGCTTGCTACTAGCGTTTTCATTGATGCGACCCAAGGCAAGCGCGTAATTGTAATGAGCCTGGGCGCTGTTGTTGTTCAACGCTACCGCTTTTTTAGAAAGGTATTCCGCTTTTTTAAAATAATTCAATCGTGCAGACTCATTCTTTTGTCTGTTGCCGATTTTGCAAGATAAATAACTGGTATTGGTGAGATAATCGATGTTCGAGGAATCACTTTTCAGCAATTGAGAAAAAATTGCCATCGATTCTTCCCATTTACTCTGATCCTTCAGCACTAAAGCTTCATTGAATCTGGCATCCGCTTTCTGCGCAAAGATGCCGGATGAAAAGCAGAGAGTCGTTACGAAAACCGAGAAGAAGACAAAACACTTTTTCATATGAATGATGATTTTGTTGTTCAGATTCAGATTTTATTTTGATGGATTTTTTGATCAGAATAAAAATAGGAAAATTGAATGTGTTC